>NZ_KV799916.1:0-224 GCF_001810105.1 Neisseria sp. HMSC068C04 | reverse complement strand
TTTTTAGTATAAAATCAATGGTTTTTAAGAGAAATTTGGTAGTTTAATCATGCCGTAACTCTACCACTTAATTATTGGTTAGTGGAATAGGGTAGAGAGCAGGGAGCAAGTAGCTCAGTACGATACCAAGTACATTCAACTCACAGACTGTCACTCTATCACTGATGGCAGATGTAATTGAATAGGGTTTAATTGCCCAAATTCAACCTTTCAGACGACCTTTT
>NZ_KV799915.1:0-365 GCF_001810105.1 Neisseria sp. HMSC068C04 | reverse complement strand
ATTTTAGTAACCTATGTTATTGCAAAGGTCTCAGTCTTTTGGTATGTATAAATCCGCCGAGGTGCATACTAAGCCTAAAAGACGTATCCCCAAAAGTCTTATATTCGTAGCATTGTTTTTACCTTTATTAATTGGTTTTGCCGTTTATACCATTAATGGAATGAGTAAACGATTTAACCAAGAGGAAAAACAACAGACAGCGGCATTGACTCAAACAGATACAACGGATGAAGCTACAACGTCAGAAAGTAGTACACCGCCTCAACCGACTACGACTAGTAGTTTAAAGCCTGATGATTTTGTACCTACTCTTGCCGAAAAACCTGAAAGTAAACCCATTTATGACAATGTAAGACAAGTTAAAA
>NZ_KV799914.1:0-674 GCF_001810105.1 Neisseria sp. HMSC068C04 | reverse complement strand
CGGGGAAAAAGGAATTTTGCAAAGGTCTCAAGCTGTTCCTTATGTTGGTGCTGCTTCATTTGCCTATGATGCTTATCAGGTTGTTAAATCAACATTGGAATCTGAAGGCTATGAATATAGTCAAGAACAAGGCGAATTTATAAAAGGTTATTCAGACGCTTTATGTTTAAAAGACCGTGCTGTTAATTCGTGTGTAGGTATTGATTCATCAATTATTAAAGCAAAAAACAAAGGAGGCCAAAGTGAAAAAGACGCCGAAGAATTGATGAAAATGCTTGTCGAAAAAGACTTTCAAAAAACATCAAAAATAATTATAGAAGATAGATATAAAGGTTCTTATTTCCAATTTTGTTTTTTTATTGGTTCAGGTGTTTCATGTCAAATTTCTAATGGTACGCGCTTTTGGTATGGTTCAAAAAATGGATTTCATACTGAAACTTTGACAGAAGAAAAATTCCTTGAAATCGCTACCCCATCTATTGATGGAAACCCAACGCCATTTGTAGAAGGTACGGGTAAACCTGAATATAAAGAAAATATTAAAGTCCCTGCCGGTACGGTCGTAACCATTGGCCCTGTCACTCCTGAAAACGGCAAACCGGTGCAAATTAGCATTACTTTCGGCCAAGATTCAAACGGTAATACAACCGCTGAAGTTGCTACAACTCAACGTC
>NZ_KV799913.1:0-46623 GCF_001810105.1 Neisseria sp. HMSC068C04 | reverse complement strand
TGTCGGGGAAAAAGGAATTTTGCAAAGGTCTCAAACTGTATAACCGAGCTTGTTAAAACCAAAGGCCGTCTGAAATTCAGTTTTCAGACGGCCTTTTTTATATATGAAACTTTAATCGTTCCTTTATTTTAAATCAAATACTTAAACCATCATTTACACCAACCAAACAAACCAATACCTATCCCTATTCCAAACTGCATGGTTACAAATAATTTGACAAAATCATTTTTAGGGATATAATATTTCTCATATATGATTTTTATTATATATATATTTATTTATAGATAATTCATTCTGAAACAAGGAGCAATAAAATGAAACGAAACTTGGGTACTTTGGATCGCGTAATCCGTATTGTTATCGGCGTAGCGCTGATTGCTGCAGCCGCTACCGGACACATTGGCTGGTGGGGTTGGCTGGGCATCATCCCCCTGGGTACAGCACTGATTGGCAACTGCGCGCTGTACAGCTTATTGGGCATCAACACCTGCCGCATCAACAAAAAATAACGAAGGCAAAACATGAGTACGGTCGGACAACTCCCGCGAATTACGCCTTCCGAAGCAATGGCAAAAATCCGTGAGGGCGCGTTGGCAGTGGACATCCGAAGCCAAGCCGAATATCGGGGCGGGCATATTGGTGGCGCATTATCCCTTCCGCCTGAACAGCAGCGAGACAAACTGCCCGATGATACTGCCCCATGCCTGATTTTTTATTGCCTGAGCGGTAAACGTACAACACGGGCAGAAACAATATTGTCAGCGCTTGGCCAAGGTCGAGAATGTTATATTCTAGAAGGCGGCTTACTTGCATGGAAAGCTGCAGGGCTTCCTATTGTTGCCGACCGTGCCGCACCGGATATCATGCGGCAGGTGCAAACCATTGCGGGCAGTTTGATTCTATTGGGCGTGCTGGCAGGTTGGCTGGTATCGCCTTGGTTTTATCTGATAGACGTGATGGTCGGCGCAGGCCTATTAACGGCCGGACTAACCGGATTCTGCGGCATGGCTCGCCTGCTAGCCAAAATGCCATGGAATCATTAAGCAAAGGCCGTCTGAAAGTTGCTGCTGAGCCATTATGACTGATAATTCGACCTCCTCATTTGCCGAAAAGCGTGAAAAATGACCATTGCCGACAATCAACCGCCCTACGAAGAAGCCACCGCTTTTCTCAAACTACTGGCCAATCCCAACCGCCTCGCCGTATTGTGCAAACTACATGAAAGGCCGCACAATGTAACCGAGTTGGCTGAATCATCCGGACTCCCGCAAGCGGCAATGTCCAGCCAATTAGCCCTACTGCGTGAAGCCGGTTTGGTATCGTTTGAAGTGAACCATCGGGAACGGCAATATTACATTGCCGACCCGAGGATAACCGAGATGATACAGTTGCTGTATTCCTTTTTTTGTGCAGAAAAATCTTAAAATGTTATCGAAATAGGATAGCCAAAAAATCTATCCATTTATAATTTTAAAGGCCGTCTGAATCTTTTTCAGACGGCCTCTACTATAATTTTTAGTCTTGCCATATCATCTCGTGTTTAGAACCATAAGTAATCTTCTTGATATTGCTTTCAAGAGCAATTTCTTTATCTAATGTTCCTGAGTATTCCGAACCTGCTAATTTTTGAAATAAAGTAATATTCAGCTCCTCGTTGCGGCTAGTTGTTTTTATATCTGAGATGCCCATTGCACTATTGCCTAATAAGCCCGTCAAATGAACCTGCCTATAACCCTCAGCTTCATTGACTGTAATTTTGAAATTCCCAATATCGTCCAACTTGATTTCATCATTGGCAAAAAAGCAGCCGGATAATATCAAGCCTGTTACTCCCAGCATCATTACCCTCATTTTCATAATAACTCCCTGATCGATTTAGCAGCCTTAGACTCAATTTTCAATCGCCGACAGTTTCAGTATTTTCAGACGGCCTTTTTATACTGCTTCTGTATTCACACTTAAAGCATGTATGCGTGCCGCACACTCCCCTGTATGTAGGTTTGACGTGCACTATTTAAAAACATGATGAGCGGAGATATTTGGCTGCACAACGGCTGCCTGAAAATCAGCCCGAGCTGCCATGTCAAGCTGGAAACGTGGGATGCCATTGATGCAGACGATGTAATTTTATCATTGGATAACAGCCCTGAAGAAATCGGAGCAGGTTTAAGGTTGGCATTGAGCCGCTGCCGATAATATTTGGCAAAAGGTCGTCTGAAAACTGGAAAAATGTTTCAGACGACCTTTTTTACACTCAAAGCCCGCGTGCGTACCGTATACACCCTACCTGCAGGTTTAATGCGGGCTACGGCTTGTTAGGGCTTAAATATTTCTTCTCGATGCCACTTAAAGTATTTTTCGCTATCAGGGTGAATTTTTAATTTTGTATCAGTTGAGATGCCTAGTCGGAACAGGTTTTTTTCAGAAAGCCTTTTGCTAATACGGATTTTGCCATCTGGCTCAAACGTAATCAGCCCACTATCAAACAAGGCATCAATGTTTGGGGCGAGCATCAAGCCGTTGTATGGGTCAAGCCGTTGCCATTCTTCATCATCCTTGCAGTCGCGCCAAGGTTTGATATGGCTGGCAATCAGCAATTCAGGCATATCCACGCCGCTGATGGGGTATTGCGGATACCGTTCCAATACGCCGTTTCTGAATTCGCCTTGACCTCTGCGGGCGTTAATCAGGCGCTGGATTTCGGTTTTGGCTTCTTCGGTTGTGGCGTTTTCTAAGCGTTGGTTAAGTTCATCTAAATCATTTTCCAAAGATTGTTGATAGGCTACCTGAAAAGTGGGTATTTCAATGTATTCGCTGGGGACGTAATCTTCCATACAATGTCCGCATCCGGTTAAATGTTTATTATATTTCTGCCGAGAATAAGCCTCTAATGCAGGAATGGAATTAGAACAAACTTTATAATAAGGGCTTGATTCAGTAGTGTAGTTACCATTCTCATTGCTGATACATGGTTTCCTCTTTATTCCTTGTACACGATGTATCATAGGATATTTAGAAATGGGTTTGCCTTCTTTGTTTATATTTAATATATAACCATCAGGGTTGTTCTCTCTCCATTTCAAATATTCGGCATCATTAGGCTCATCTTTAAAAATTTTGAGTTCGGGCATAATATTTCCTTTGAAAATAAACATACGCTGGATTATTAGAAATTTCACAGACCTGTAAAAAAATGAATGTTAGATTTTGTTCCAAACTACGTCAGAAATGCCCACAACGGTATTTCATTTGTTGCTTGCTGTTCCAATCGGCATCATAAATCTTTTGCCTACTACATGAAAAGTTTTTCCAAGCAGATGTAGGTCGGATTCTAGAATCTGACAGCTTCATACGGGAGATTTTGTCGGATACAAGTATTCGACCTACAAATTTTGGATAATAAAAGGCCGTCTGAAAATCGTTTCAGACGACCTTTTTTCACTAGCCTCTACTTTGCAACCACTCTTTCTTTCAAAATCTTCAACACACTCTTCACTGTCTTAATCCTCATCTCCACATCCTCCATCTGAGCCGTAAACTTCAACTTATCCGCCCCTGCCAGCCGGTATTTTTTATCTGTCTGAATCAGCAGGATAATTTCTGTTGGGTCGATTTGGTGGTGTTTGCCGAAGGTAATGGTGACGGCTTCGCTGGTCGCGTCGATGGCGTCTATGCCCAATTCTTTTGCTGCGAGCCGCAGGTGGTGGCTTTCGATGAGGGTTTTGACGGGTTGTTCGGGCAGACCGAAGCGGTCGACCAGTTCTTCATGTATGGCGTTGATTTGCTGCACGGTTTCGCAGACGGCGAGGCGTTTGTAGAGGACGAGCCGTTCGTGGATGTCGGGGCAGTAGCTTTCTGGCAATAATGCCGGGCTGTGCAGTTTGATTTCTGTGGTAATGCCCAATGGCGCGTCGAGGTCGGGTTGGCGGCCTTTTTTGAGGTCGCGCACGGCTTGCTTGAGCATTTCGGTGTAGAGCGTGAAGCCGACCTGTATCATTTCGCCGGATTGTCCTTCGCCAAGGATTTCGCCTGCGCCGCGGATTTCCAAATCCTGCATGGCGAGGGTGAAACCTGCGCCGAGTTCGTCTGCCGCCGCGATGGCATCGAGACGTTTTTCTGCGTCTTTGGTGATGTATTCGGGCGTGAGCAGGTAGGCGTAGGCTTGGTGGTGGCTACGGCCGACGCGCCCGCGAAGTTGGTGCAGTTGCGCCAGCCCGAATTTGTCGGCGCGGTTGATTATGATGGTGTTGGCGTTGGGGATGTCGATGCCGGTTTCGATGATGGTGGAACAGAGCAACACATTGAATCGTTGCTGCAAAAAGTCGCGCATGACTTGTTCCAGCTCGCGCTCGCGCAGTTGTCCGTGCGCCACGCCGATGCGGGCTTCGGGCAGCAGGGTTTCCAGCCGCTCGCGCATGTTTTCGATGGTATCCACTTCATTATGCAGGAAAAACACCTGCCCACCGCGTTTGAGTTCGCGCAACACGGCTTCGCGCACGCTGCCTTCGCTGAACGGTTTGACAAAGGTTTTGACGGCGAGACGGCGGCTGGGCGCGGTGGTAATCAGCGAGAAGTCGCGCAGACCTTCGAGCGCCATGCTGAGGGTGCGCGGAATCGGCGTGGCGGTCATGGTGAGGATGTCAACATTGGCGCGCAGGCGTTTGAGCTGCTCTTTCTGGCGCACGCCGAAGCGGTGTTCTTCATCAATAATCACTAAACCTAAGTTTTTGAATTTTATGTCGTCCTGCACCAATTTGTGTGTGCCGATAACGATATCGACCGTGCCGTCCGCCATGCCTTCCAGCGCGGCTTTGGTGGCTTTACTGTTGTTGAAACGCGAAAGGCTGGCGACTTTCACGGGGAAATCGGCGAAGCGGTCGGCGAAGTTTTGCGCGTGCTGCTCGACCAGAAGCGTGGTTGGGGCGAGTACGGCGACCTGTTTGCCGCCCATCACCGCCACAAACGCGGCGCGCAGGGCGACTTCGGTTTTGCCGAAACCGACATCGCCGCACACAAGGCGGTCCATCGGTTTCGCCTGCGTCAAATCTTTAATCACGGCAGCGATGGCGGCGGCCTGGTCTTCGGTTTCCTCGTAACCGAAGCCGTCGGCAAACGCTTGATAGTCCAACTCGTTGATTTCAAATTTGTGTCCCGATTGGGCGGCACGTTGGGCGTAGAGGTTGAGCAATTCGGCGGCGGTGTCGCGCACTTTTTCGGCGGCCTTGCGCTTCGCCTTGTTCCACGCGCCGCTGCCGAGCTTGTGCAAAGCAACGTTTTCATGCGCCTGACCGGAGTAGCGGCTGATTAAATGCAGTTGCGAAACAGGCACATAAAGCTGAGCTTCGCCTGCATATTCAAGCAACATCATTTCGTTGGTTTCATCGCCCAAGTCCATTGTGACCAAGCCCATATACCGCCCGATGCCGTGTTCTTCGTGTACGACGGGGTCGCCGATGTTGATTTCGGCAAGGTCGCGCAACAGGCCGTCTGAAACGGCGGCGTGTTTCTTACGATGATGTTTGCGCGAGCGAGCAACATATTGATAAAGATCGGATTCGGTAATGACCGCGATGTTTTGATCTTCTAATTTAAACCCGTAAGCCAACGGCGCCACTGTGATCATCAGCGGCTCGTGCGCCGATAAAAAGCCCTGCCAGTCGGACACAGGTTTGGCTTTCAAACCGTTTTGCTGCAAGAAGCCGAGCATGGTTTCGCGCCGTCCCAGACTTTCGGCGCACAGCAAAATCCGTCCTTCAAAGGTCGTCTGAAAATCCTTCAATGCCTGCAACGGTTCATCTGCTTGGCGGTTGACGGCCAAGTTTGGCAACGTATGTTCATTACCAAAAATATCCGGCAATACCTGACCATAATTTTTCAGACGGCCTGCAAAGACATCAGCGGAGAGATACAAATGCTGTGGAAGCAAAGGCGGATAGGTTTCGTCGCCCTGCGCCATCGCGTAACGCGATTTGACATCGCTCCAAAAGCGGTTTGCCTCGGCGTGAACATCGCCCAAAGAGACAAAGAGCGCATCTTCACCGATATAATCAAACAGCGTTTCCAACTCGTTTTCAAAAAACAGCGGCAGGTAGTATTCCACGCCCGCGCCGAAATGGCCGTTGCTGACGGCTTTGTACACAGCCGCATCGTTCGGATTGCCATCGACTTCTTCACGGAAGCGGCTGCGGAAGATTTTTTGCGCCTCGCTGTCGGTGGGAAACTCGTGTGCCGGCAGCAGGCGGATTTCGGAAACAGGAGAAATGGTGCGTTGCGTTTCGGTATCGAAAGTTTTGATGCTGTCAATTTCATCGTCGAACAAATCGATGCGGTACGGCATTTCGCTGCCCATCGGGAACAAATCCACAATCCCGCCGCGCACGGCAAACTCGCCTGCCGCGACAACATGGGAAACATGGTTGTAACCCGCATCCACTAAATCACTTTTCAGACGGCCTATATCCAAAGTCTGCCCCGTTTTCAGCCAAAACGTGCGCCCCGCCAGAAATGGCACGGGCGGCAGCTTCTGCATCGCCGTGGCAACCGGCACAAACAACACGTCTGCCACACCGCTCTTAATCTGCCACAACGCCGACAACCGCTCCGACACCAAATCCTGATGCGGAGAAAAACGCTCGTAAGGCAACGTTTCCCAGTCCGGCAGAAACACCGCCGTATCGTGCGGACGGAAAAACAGCCAGGCCGTCTGAAGGCGTAGCGCCTGTTCCGCATCTTGGGTCAAGACAACCTTGAGCTGCTTATGCGGCAGATAACGCGCCAAAGCCAAGGGCAGCGAGCCTTGAGACAGATTGAGCCAACGGGATTTTTCACGGGGTTTGGGAATCGGATAGGTCATAACAAAACAGTTTGTAATAAGTAAATACAAGCACCATAGGCCGTCTGAAAAATTTTCAGACGGCCTTTAGCGATCAAATAGATTTTCAATTTTACTGGATACAGGTTTAAAAGAATATAAGGCCTTACATTCAGACGGCCACACCCGCCAATTTTCCAATAAATCCGGTTATCACCAATGCCGCCACGCCCCACAGGCACACGCGCAAAACGGCAGGAACGACAGGCGCGCCGCCGAGTTTGGCGGAGACATAGCCCAGTCCGGCCAGTCCGCATAAAGTGGAAACTGCCAAGGCCGGAACAATGGCACTAGAAGCCGTCAATGCGACCAGTAAAGGCAAAATCGCGCCTGCACAAAATGAAGCGGCAGAAGCAAGAGCGGCCTGCATGGGTTGGGCGGCAGAGGTTTCGGTAATGCCGATTTCGTCGCGCGCGTGGGCGGCGAGTGCATCGTGTTCCATCAAAGCTTTGGCCACCTCTGCGGCAAGCGGGTCGGACAAACCGCGACGGCGGTAAATTTCAGTCAGCTCTTCCAACTCTGCATCAGGATTATTTGCCAATTCGTAGCGTTCTTTGTGCAAATCGGCTTTTTCCGTATCCGATTGGCTGGACACGGAAACATACTCCCCCGCCGCCATTGACACCGCGCCCCCGATAAGCGCCGAAACACCCGTCAAAAGCAGGGTTTGGAAATCTGGCGCGGCTGCGGCTACGCCCGTCAACAGCGAGGCAGTGGAAATCAGGCCGTCATTGGCACCCAATACGCTTGCCCGAAGCCAGTTGTTGCGGTCGCTGAAATGGCGTTCACTGTGGTATGAATACATATATGCTCCGATAAATTGGCTGTTTCCAGATGATGATAACATTGTATTGTTTTTTGAAATTAATGTCAGTTTATCCCTTCAGATCAAGCATTCTTAAATCTTTCTGCCGCCATTTCAAACCATAAAAACCAACACTCCTCTTTGGAATTTTCAGACGGCCTGAACGCTTTTACAAGCAAATTTATTGTTCCAAGTCATGGCATTATCACAAGGTAGATTTGTACCGCTTGGTTTATCCGCTTAAAGATGCTATCTTTATGAATCTTTCCACTCCTCAATCCATTGAAAGGATGTATCATGGCCGAAGAAAACAAAATCAAAGTAAACGATTTGCCTGAAGATAAAAAAGAGCAAACCGAAGAAACCGAACTGCCCGTTATCAACAACGAAGAAAAACGCGGCGGTCACAGCGAAGGCGGTTGCTGCGGCGCATGCGGCGGCTAATCTTCCCGACAAAGCCTCCGAGGCCGTCTGAAAAGTCTTACTTTTCAGACGGCCTTTTCCTTTCTAAACACTTACAGGTAAATCAATGAAAGGATGCAGGAGAAGAATTTAAACCCAACCGCGTTTGTGCTACATTCACATCTTTACAAACCACAACAATCTGCACACGCAGACACACAAGGAAGAAAAAAATGTTTTGGTATATCGTCGGCTTTTTCGCCATTATTGTTTCCCTACTCGCCCTCTGGGTCAATGCCAGCGCGTTCGGTATGCAGGAAGACGGCACGCCGCAATCCGAATACGAAAAAATGTTGGGCCTGGGCGCGAAGCTGAAAGACAAAGATACGGTTGCTAAGGAACGCGAAGCGGCGCGCTTTCATCCTGACGATTAAGCCTTATAGACTGGACAATCTTGCCGAACTGGGCTAATGTTCCAAACGCATAATGCACACCAACACAACTATACGAGAAGGTAAGAGAAATGACTGTACGAATCGAACACGATTTATTGGGCGACCGCGAGATCCCTGCTGAAGTATATTGGGGCATCCATACTTTGCGCGCCATTGAAAACTTTAAAATTTCCACACAAAAAATTTCCGACGTACCGCAATTTGTCCGCAGCATGGTCATGGTTAAAAAAGCCACTGCGCAAGCCAACGGCGCATTGGGTGCCATCAAGCCGGAAATCGCGGCCGCCATCGAAAAAGCCTGCGATGAAGTATTGGTCAAAGGCCGCTGCCTCGACCAATTCCCGTCCGACGTTTATCAAGGCGGCGCCGGTACTTCGGTCAACATGAACACCAACGAAGTCATTGCCAACCTCGCATTGGAAGTCTTGGGTCACGAAAAAGGCCACTACGACATCGTTAATCCAATGGACCATGTCAACGCCAGCCAATCCACCAACGACGCCTACCCTACCGGCTTCCGCCTTGCCGTGTATTACAGCATCGGCGAATTGCTCGACAAACTGGCCGTCCTGAAAAACGCCTTTGCCGCCAAAGCCGAAGAATTTAAAGACGTTTTGAAAATGGGCCGCACCCAGCTTCAAGATGCCGTGCCGATGACTGCCGGCCAAGAATTCCAATCTTTCCAAGTGTTGTTGGAAGAAGAAATCCTCAACCTCGACCGCACCCGCTCCCTGCTGCTTGAAGTCAACCTCGGCGCCACCGCCATCGGTACGGGCGTGAATACGCCTAAAGGCTATGCGGCTTTGGTCGTTGAGAAACTCTCCGAAGTCAGCGGCCTGCCTTGCAAACTGACTGAAAACCTGATCGAAGCGACCTCCGACTGCGGCGCATATGTGATGGTACACGGCGCATTGAAACGCACAGCCGTCAAACTGTCCAAAATCTGTAACGACTTGCGCCTGCTCTCTTCCGGTCCGCGCGCCGGTTTGAAAGAAATCAACCTGCCTGAATTGCAGGCCGGTTCTTCCATCATGCCTGCCAAAGTCAATCCCGTGATTCCTGAAGTCGTCAACCAAGTCTGCTTCAAAGTCATCGGCAACGACACCACCATCACTTTCGCAGCCGAAGCAGGTCAGTTGCAGCTGAACGTTATGGAGCCGGTCATCGCCCAATGTATGTTTGAAACCATTTCCCTCTTGGGCAACGCCGCGGTCAACCTGTCCGACAAATGCGTCAAAGGCATTACGGTCAACCGCGAAATCTGCGAACACTACGTCTTCAACTCCATCGGTTTGGTCACTTATCTGAACCCATACATCGGCCACCGCAATGGCGACTTGGTCGGCAAAATCTGCGCCCAAACCGGCAAAGGCGTACGCGAAGTCGTACTGGAGCGCGGTCTGTTGAGCGAAGAAGAACTCAACCGCATCCTCTCTCCAGAAAACCTGATGAATCCTCATCTGTAATCAGTATTTGAAATCAAAGGCCGTCTGAAACTTTAACGTTTAAAGTTTCAGACGGCCTTTTCGTATTGATATTGATATTTATTGAATTTTTTTTGCGAAATTCAGAATTTAAAGATAGCCTGACCGTCAGGTTTGATTTAACATGGTGTTGCCCCAGCCTGTTTCTTCCTTAAGGTTATGCCGGTAATGATGCCTCAAAAGGAACCGGATATTGGAATAACATCTTCATTTATTAGGAAAACCAGATGAATCAAATTACACGCGAACAAATGCTGCAAGTATTCGAAAATCGCTGCTCTACCCGTTGTTACGATCCCAACAAAAAAATCAGCCAAGAAGATTTTGCAGCGATTTTAGAATTTGCCCGCCTCTCGCCCAGCTCTGTCGGCTCCGAGCCATGGAAATTCTTGGTGATTCAAAACAAAGCCCTGCGTGAGAAAATCAAGCCTTTCAGCTGGGGGATGCAATCCCAACTGGACGACTGCAGCCATCTGGTGATTATCCTTGCCAAGAAAAATGCCCGTTACGATACCCCGTTCTTCCGCAGCGTTGCCGAACGCAGGGGCCTGCAAGGAGAGCAGCTGGAAAAAGCATTGGCAAGATACAAAAGTTTCCAAGAAACCGACATTAAAATTGCCGACGACCAACGCGCACTCTTTGACTGGAGCGGCAAGCAGACCTATATTGCTTTGGCCAATATGCTCACAGGCGCAGCCGCCATCGGCATCGATTCCTGCCCAATCGAAGGCTTCAACTACGACAAAATGAACGAAGTATTGGCAGCAGAAGGCCTGTTTGATGCCAACGAATGGGGCGTATCCGTAGCGGCAACATTCGGCTATCGTGCCAAAGAAATCACCCAAAAAGCACGCAAACCGATTGAAGAAATGGTAACTTGGGTCGAATAAGCAGTTTGGATTTTCAGGGCGGACCATGCCGCCCTTTTACTTTTTTCTAAAAGAGAAGCAAATTCCGTAACAACAAAGACTGCTAAAAATCCAAATAAAAAGGCCGTCTGAAACCATGTGTCAGAAATCTTAGATTTCATTTCACATCGTTTCAGACGGCCTGATTTAATACGCTTCTACTTAAAACGATACTTTCAAACTGCCGTAGAAGGCACGGCCATGCTCATTGTAAGTTTGTGCGCCGTTACCAGTGCGGTACAGTTTTTTATTGAACAGGTTGCTGACACCGCCACGGACGGCCACGCGTTTGTTCCAGTTGTAGCCGGCATTGATACCCCAAATGCCGTAAGAGCCGACTTGAGCTTGACTATCGGCCAGCTTGGCAATATTGCCTTGTCCGTTCAGCTCGACGTCATTTATGGCAACGCTACGTGGTTTAGTACGACCGTAATGCGTGAAGGTCAAGTTAGCATCAACACGTTCGTTTGGCATCCAGGCTAATGTGCTGTTGATTGTATATTTAGGAATCAATGATAAGGGATTGCCTTTTGCATCAACTGATTTACGCATATAGGTAAAATTAT
Organism: Neisseria sp. HMSC068C04; assembly: GCF_001810105.1. Classification (NCBI taxonomy): domain Bacteria; kingdom Pseudomonadati; phylum Pseudomonadota; class Betaproteobacteria; order Neisseriales; family Neisseriaceae; genus Neisseria; species Neisseria sp. HMSC068C04. The sequence continues at coordinate 35,132 of NZ_KV799913.1, read as the reverse complement.
TGCTCCATTTCAGCGTGTCATGCAGAGGCAATACAAGGTTACCTTCTATACCTTCGATGGTTGCTTTAGGTGTATTTGTCCATTCAAGCAACCAGTTGCCATTGTTGTTGACAGCAAGTGCACGCTCCCCAATGACAATTTTATTACGGTAGGCATTATGAAAATAGGTAGCGGAAGCCTGCCAGCCGTTGCGAGTAAATTCGACACCAATTTCTTTGTTCAGACTGGTTTCAGGCTTCAGATTGGCATTACCCATGTAGTAGCAGCTCAGGCTGCGTCCACCCGCCACCAACGGACAGCCAAGACCCCGTGTATATAAAAGAAATTCGGGATTGCTCTGATACAGATTTGGCGCTTTATACGCACGGGCAATACCGCCTTTGACCAACCAGTTTTCGCCGATTTGATGCGAGAAGTTCAAAGCCGGACTCCAATTGCTGCCGCTGGCACTGTTGTGGTCGAAACGGATGGCCGGAATCAGGTGGGTTTTGTCGGTCAACGAAATATTATCTTCAACGTAAGCTGCCCAGTTGCGTTGGGAAGTTTTACCGCCACGATGTTCCGATACGCCGGGGAAGGTGTTGACAACCTTGCGTGGCGGTTGACCAGAACGACCGGGAATAATATCTGTCAGACTTTGCGAGTTGGAAGCGGGGTCGTCCAGTTTACTGTCGGTAAATTCCGCGCCGACTGTTAGGACGTTGTCTACGCCGAGTTGGAACGGAATATTGGCTTCGCTGCTGAAACGCAGGTTTTTCAGACGGCTTTGAACAAAATCCAGACCTGTATAACTGCCTTCCGGTCCACCGGCCAAACCCTCGGGCAGATGGCTGTTGACTGTATGTTCGTAGCTGATAATATTTTTTGTGTCACCCCATTCCCATGCTCCATCGTGGGTAAGCGAGAAAGCAGAACGGTAAAGGCGGGCAGTTTCGGCTTTGGAATTGACTAGGCCGTCATACAATGCCAATGTTTTGGATGGTGGATTACTGTTTTGCGTATCGCCATTGTAGATATTGCTCTGACGACTGTAGCTGCTGTCTAAAATCAATGTTTGCGCAGGGCTGATTTTCCATTGCAGACGGCCTGCAATGTCTTTATTGCGTACGCCTTCAACACCAGCCGTAACCAACTTTCCACTACGTCCTGCATTGATATCAGCCGCATCTGCATCCGTTTTATTCAGATTGCCGTAAATGCGGAAGCCCAAAGTATCTTGAATGATCGGACCGCTCAAATTAAAGCCGATACGGCGGGTTGCGCCCTCTTTACTGTCTTGCGGCTGATTGGCATACAGATTGACTTGGCCTTTAAATTCTTTAGACACTTTTTTGGTGACAATATTGACCACGCCGCCCATCGCGCCGGAGCCGTAACGTGTTGCCGCCGGACCGCGCAAGACGGTAATGGATTCGATTTCTTCAACCGGCACCCAGTTGCTGTCGCCACGCGTATTGCGTTCACCGCGCATACTGATACGCTCGGACTGGCGTGAATTAACCGGCTTGCCGTCAATCAAAATCAAAGTGTTTTCAGGACCCATACCGCGCAAGTCGATTTGGCGTTTGTTGCCACGCTGACCTGTTGCCGTATTACCGGTCAGGTTGACACCCGGCATAGTACGGACAAATTCGGAAATATCATTGGCTACAGGGCGTTTGTCGATGTCGTCTTTAGAAATACGCGATACGCCGAGCGACTGTTGCAACTGCTTCTCGGCAGTAACGTAAACGGTATCGACTTCAGCCTGCTCAACGGCTTTCTCTTCAGCTGCGTGTGAGAATGCACTAATTAACGCCAAAGGCAAAATGGCGAGTGTGAATGTTTTCATTGCATTGTTTCTCTTGGTTTTGTTTGTTTAAAATTAAAATGAAAATTATTTTGGATTTTAAATAAACTTAACAGGGTTTTCAATGCAATTAAGAGTGATTTACAATTAAAAGTTAAATTGTGCTAATAGAAATAACAAAATACCAAACAACTAAAAAGGCCGTCTGAACCGGCATGAAACGAAATCCGAGATTTCTATCATACCGTTCAGACGGCCTTATTCAATTTTTAATTATTTGCCTGCTGCTTTTTGCAGAATAGCATACAATTCGTCTTTGAGTTTGAGTTTGGCTTTTTTCAGCTCTTCAATCTCTTCGGCACCGCTGGTAACAGGATTGTTAACCAAACCGGTGATTTTATCGTCCAGCTCATTGTGCTCGTCAAACAAACGGGCAAAGTGTGCATCCTCTTGTTTCAGTTTAGAAATCAAATCGCGATATTCTGGAAACATTTTGTTTTCCTCTCTTGTTAATTAAATAAAAAAGTACTGCTGTCAAAAACTAGGACGAATCAATCTTTAGCTTCATTATAACAAACACGGGCGTTTTATCCAGTCTTTTTTAAGACGAAACTGTTTTACATCAAAATTAATAATATCAACATAAGTTAGCGCCAAAATAGAAAGAAACGGCGTTATAGACGGCTTGCCGACTTGGGCATACAATCGGGCCTATGCGTTTACACAATGGCCGAACCACCCTATTCCGTCATATCAACGGCATGGACGGACAATTTATCCTGCTTGAAAACCATCCTTCATGGATGCCGGTCAATGATGGCGATTTCAACCATGCCGCGCCCCTGCCCGACGGTTTGGCCGTACACGAAGAATCGTTTTATCCATTTGAAAAAATAGATGTCGAATCGGCAGATAATATCAAAATCTTCAGCGAAGAAGCCCTACGGCTGGAGAAAGAACGATTAAATGCGATAGCCTTGGTAGAACTGGCAAAAAATCTTAAAGCCGCCCAAGCCGAAGCCGATTTAGCCGCGCTTCTGGAAAAAATGGATTTTCATTTAAAACAAGATGATATTTTCAAATAAACCCTTCAATCTTAGGCCGTCTGAAACCAAACACCCGGCACAATTGTTGACAATGCAAGAAAAATAGTTCATCTTGAACCAATTCGCAGCACTCCATCCTATATTTTCAGCCCATCACAAAGGAATCGAGAACATGTTTTCAAAAAGCGTTACCCTCGCACAATATGACCCAGATTTGGCAGCAGCCATTGCCCAAGAAGACCAACGCCAGCAAGACCACGTCGAGCTGATCGCCTCTGAAAACTACGTCAGCTGTGCCGTTATGGAAGCCCAAGGTTCGCAATTGACCAACAAATATGCTGAAGGCTATCCTGGCAAACGCTACTACGGTGGCTGCGAATACGTTGATATTGTCGAACAATTGGCGATTGACCGCGCTAAAGAGTTGTTTGGCGCAGAATATGTCAATGTCCAACCGCACTCCGGCTCCCAAGCCAACCAAGCCGTGTACGCTTCTGTTTTGAAACCGGGTGACACTATTTTGGGTATGTCTCTGGCACACGGCGGCCACTTGACCCACGGCGCAAGCGTTAACATCTCCGGCAAACTCTACAACGCCATTACTTATGGTTTGGATGAAAACGAAGTTCTCGATTATGCCGAAGTAGAACGCTTGGCTCTTGAACACAAACCCAAAATGATTGTGGCCGGTGCATCTGCCTACGCGTTGCAAATCGACTGGGCAAAATTCCGCGAAATCGCCGATAAAGTCGGCGCATACCTCTTTGTCGACATGGCGCACTATGCCGGCCTGATTGCCGGCGGCGAATATCCTAACCCGGTGCCATTCTGCGACTTCGTAACCACCACCACCCATAAAACCCTGCGCGGCCCTCGCGGCGGTGTGATTTTGTGCCGTGACAATACGCATGAAAAAGCGCTGAACTCTGCCATCTTCCCAAGCCTGCAAGGCGGCCCATTGATGCACGTTATCGCTGCCAAAGCCGTAGCGTTTAAAGAAGCGTTGCAACCTGAGTTCAAAGAATACGCAAAACAAGTGAAAATCAATGCTGCCGCCATGGCGGAAGAGTTGGTTAAACGCGGTTTGCGCATTGTATCCGGCCGTACCGAAAGCCACGTTTTCCTCGTTGACCTGCAACCGATGAAAATCACCGGTAAAGCCGCCGAAGCCGCTTTGGGCAAAGCTCACATCACCGTCAACAAAAACGCCATCCCGAATGATCCGGAAAAACCATTCGTTACCTCCGGCATCCGCATCGGCTCCGCCGCCATGACCACACGCGGCTTTAACGAAGCCGACGCGCGCGTATTGGCAAACTTGGTTGCCGACGTATTGGCCAATCCTGAAGACGAAGCCAACCTCGCCAAAGTCCGCGAACAAGTGACTGCTTTGTGCAATAAATATCCGGTTTACGGCGCATAAGCATTTCCGACTTGGATAAAATATTAGGCCGTCTGAATGTTCAGACGGCCTTTTTTTATTTCAACTTTTCTTTTAAATTTCAAAACTGTTTGTTTCGCTGACTTTGCGTATCATGCCTGCCGCGACAGTATGGTTGGTGGCTTCGTCAATTAAAATAAACGCGCCTTGGGCATGGTTGTCTTCATATGCGGCAGCGGCAAGCGGCTGTTGGGTTTTAAAGCTGACACTGCCAATATCGTTGAGCTTGAGCGTTTCGGCGGATTCGACCCGGCTGAGAGTGTTCACGTCCCAAACGTAGGCAATTTCGCTGATTTTTACCGGCGTGGTTTGGGTAGTGTGCTTCAGCAAATATTTACGGCGCAGATTGAGCGGAATATCGTCAAACCAGCAAAGCGCGGCTTGAAATTGTTGTTCGGGAACAATGGCGCTGTCGGCTGAAACAATGCTGTTGCCGCGTGAAATATCGATGTCTGTATCCAAAACAACAGTCAACACTTCCCCTGCCTCGGCAGATTCGGTTTTACCGTTGGCGTTATAGATTTCGGCAACTTTGGCAACATGGCCGCTGGGTAAAACTTTGACTTCATCGCCCACTTTCAGACGACCCGCTTCCAATCTGCCTTGATAACCGCGGAAGTCATCGCTGCTGCTGCCGTCTTGGCGCGCCACGCGTTGTACAGGAAAGTGCGTGGCTTGGTCGGCGGCATTTTGACGGTTGACGGGCAGGCTTTCAAGCAAAGGTAAAAGCGGCAAACCTTGATACCACGGGGTTTGGCTGCTGGCATTGACGATATTGTCGCCTTTTAAGGCGCTGATGGGCAGGAAGTGGATTTGTGCTTTGAGGCCGATTTGTTCCGCCAGTTTGCGGTAGGCCTCGGTAATGGCCTGATATTTGGTTTCGTCAAAGTCGAGCAGGTCGAGTTTGTTGACGGCGACAATGATGTTGGGGCAGCCCAAGAGTTTCAGAATCGCGCTGTGGCGTTTGGTTTGCGGCAGGAGGACAGGTTCACTGCCTGAAAAATCAACGCGTGTGGCATCAACCAAAATAATGGCGGCATCGGCAGTCGATGCGCCGGTAACCATATTACGCGTGTATTGCTCATGTCCCGGCGTATCGGCAATGATGAGTTTGCGTTTGGGCGTGGCGAAATAACGGTAGGCGACGTCAATGGTAATGCCTTGTTCGCGCTCAGCGGCAAGGCCGTCTGTCAGACTGGCAAAATCAGGTGTTTCGCCGTTTTCGGCAGCACGGTTAAGTTTGTCAATTTGGTCGGTCAGCAAGGTTTTGCTGTCGTAGAGCAGGCGGCCGATGAGCGTGGATTTGCCGTCATCGACACTGCCGGCGGTGATGAAGCGTAAAAGCGGAGCGGAAGCTGCGGTCATGATTCTTTCCCATTTCTCGTGATTTCTCAAACTGACTGCTACTTTAAACAGGCCGTCTGAAAATGGGAAAGAATGTTTGGTTGTTAAAAAAGCTGTTTTCGTTATATCGCAAAGCTATGGGATATTGCCTCACGCCATCCGTTTTCTCCGTGTCGCCAACCAACACACAATCGACCCTAAGCACACCATGCCCGCACCCTGCCAAAACGTCATGGACAAAGGCGCGCTAATCACAAACGATGACACCACCGCAGACAACACTGGAATGAAATAAGATGCGCCTGCCAATACAGTCAGGTTGCCGCGCGAAATACCGATATTCCACACCGCATAGCCCAGCCCCATACAAGCTGCAGCGGCAACGGCATAGCCGAGCGATACAGTATCAAAATTCAACGTATTCGCTCCGCTGAGAAAGTATTCGATCCACAACAGTATCGACACCAGCGCAAAGAAGAAGCCGACGCTGCTGCCCTCTGCTTTCACGCGCGCCGTCAGCGTACAATATGCCGCCCAAAGCACGGCATCTACAAATGCCATGATATAGCCGCCGGGATTGGTGCGGACATTGTGGTAAATACCAGAAACCGACAAGCCGACATCGCCGCCCAGTACGGTGGCAATCCCCAAAAACGACAGCACAAAGCCGATGACTATCCACCATTTTGACGGCTGTTTGTTGAAATATACCGCCCCGACGATGGTAAACGTCGGCCACAAATAATTCACCATGCCGATTTCCACCGCCTGTCTCGCGTTTTTCGCAAAGCCAACCGACAACGACAAACACAATTCGCAGCCGACAAAAAACACGCTCGCCCAAAACAGATAGCTGCGGTTGTAATTGCGCAAATGCGGCCGACCGAAAATCAGCCAAATCAATACGGTGGACAAGGTGTACATCATTGCCGCGCCGCCCACTGCCCCCATATGCAGGCTCAAAGAGCGTATCAGAGAAATGACGAAGCTCCACAAGGCAACGGCAAGCAGCCCGATGGCAGTGGCTTGTTTGGATGAAATATTTTGAGATAAGAAATGAATCATGGCGTATGTGTTGAAGATGGTTTTATTAGGTTTATCGTAGTCTGAATATATCGTTTCTACATTAATTATTTTAACGGTTTCAAGGCCGTCTGAAAATGATTGTTTCAGACGGCCCTCTATTTGTAATTAGTCTTAAATATGACTATAATCCGCATCCAATTAGTCAATATCGAGACCAATTTATGAATCAGCTCGACCAACTCGGTATGCGCATCAGCCACATAGACAGCGCATTCGACCAATGGATTAAACAGCAAAACACCAACTACAATACCTTCGCCGTTCTCTACACCTTGGCCACCGAAGGCAGCCGCACTCAAAAATACATAGGCGAAGAATGGAGCCTGCCCAAGCAAACCGTTTCCGGCACATGCAAAACGCTGGCGGAACAAGGCTTGCTGACATTTCACGAAAGCGAACAAGACAAACGCGAACGCTTATTGTCGCTGACCGAACAAGGCAAGGAATCCGCCGCACCATTGGTGCAAAACATGCAGAAATTCAGCAAACAAATTTTTACCGCCTTCGGTGAAAAACGTGCAGCCCGACTGTTTGCCGATTTGGACGCGTTGGCCGAATTAATGGCGCAAACCCTCAATACTAAATAAGGAGGGCAGCCATGTGGAAAATGTTGAAACACATCGGTCAAACACACCGCCACAAACTCATCACAACCTTCTCTCTCGTCGGCTTGGATAATCTGCTCTTGCTGGTATATCCCGTGTTTGGCGGCTGGGCGATTAATGCCGTTATGGAAGGCAACGTCTGGCAGGCAATGTTGTATGGTGTGGTGGTTTTATTAATGTGGATAATCGGTGCCGCCCGCCGAGCAGCCGATACGCGTACGTTTACCCAAATCTATACCGAAATCGCCGTCCCGGTCGTTTTGGAACAGCGCAAACGAGAAGTACCGCATTCCGCCATTACCGCACGCGTTGCCCTATCGCGTGAGTTTGTCAGTTTTTTTGAAGAACACCTGCCCATCGCTGCTACTTCGCTGGTCTCCATCTTCGGTGCATGTATGATGTTGCTGATATTGGAATTTTGGGTGGGCGTATTGGCTGTCGCGATACTTGCCCTGTTTTTATGGTTGCTGCCGCGTTTTGCCGCCATCAGCGAAAACCTATATTTCCGTTTAAACAACCGGCTTGAACGCGACAACCACCTTATCCGCGACGGCAACGAGCATCAGCTCTACCGCCACTATGGCTGGGTTGCCAAACTACGCGTGCTGATTTCCAACCGAGAAGCCTTAGGCTATCTCAGTATCGGCATGGCGATGAGCGTATTGTTCGGCTTCGCCTTTATACACATGACGCTTAAAGGCTATGGCAGCGCCGGCCATATCTATTCCGTCAGCACTTATTTATGGATGTTTGCAATGAGCTTGGACGATGTACCGCGCTTGGTCGAACAATACTCCAATCTAAAAGATATCGGACAACGCGTTGAACTCTCGGAAGAAAACAATTTTTCCAAGGCCGTCTGAAACCTTAACACACTATCAGGACATATTATGAGTTGGTTTTATTTAATCTTAGCCGGTATGCTGGAAATCGGCTGGCCATTGGGCTTAAAGCTGGCACAACAGGAAGGCTACCGCTGGCATGGCTTTGCCGCCGCGCTTGCGTGTATTGTCGGCAGCGGATACTTCCTTTACCTTGCCCAAAAAAGTATTCCAATGGGTACAGCCTACGCCGTCTGGACAGGCATAGGCGCGGCAGGAGCGTTTTTGGTAGGCGTTGTATTTTTCAACGATGCCGCCAACTTCGGCCGCTGGCTCGGTGCATTTCTCATTATCTCAGGTGTCATAGTGATGAAACTCTCCAGCGGAAACTGAAAATCTCGTTTCTATCCAATCCAAGGCCGTCTGAACAAGCATGCTCAGACGGCCTAATACTTTCCCGAATATAACGAAATCATCTTAAATTAAAACCAAGCATTCTTTCCTTTTTTCAGACGGCCTGTTTAAAGTGGCGACTGTCCATTATTCAAACAATCGGTTATAGCCGTCCAACAAAGGAATCCAAATGAGCCAAGCCAATCCGCTTCCACCCGAACTCTCCACCCAACTCTCCGCCCTATCCCCCACCCAACTTGCCTGGCTTTCCGGCTATTGCTGGGCGCAAAGCCAAGGCATATCCGGTGTAGCAGCCGAACCATCTACCCTGCAAACAAGCGCCTCGACCATCAGCCGCCGCGTATTAATCCTCTCCGCCTCACAAACCGGTAATGCCCGCAGCGTTGCCGAATCCTTACACGCCAAACTTCAAGCCGCCGGCGTAGAAGCTCACCTCAGCAGCGCAGGCGATTTTAAAAGCAAAACCCTGCCCGACGAAGACATCGTCCTTTTGGTTACCTCCACCCAAGGCGAAGGCGAACCGCCCGAAGAAGCCCTGCCCCTATACAAATTCATCTACGGCAAAAAAAAACCCGATCTCAGCAAATTGACCTTTGCCGTCTTGGGCCTTGGCGACTCCTCCTATCCCAACTTCTGCCAAGCAGGCAAAGACTTTGATGCCAAATTTGCCGAACTAGGCGCAGGCCGTCTGAACGACTTGGGCATTTGCGACTTAGAATTCCAAGCCGATGCCGATGCATGGATTGCCGCCGTCGTACCCAAAGTAGCCGAATTAACCGCCCAAGCAACAAGCCCAAATCCAACCGCCGCAGCAAACGGCTCAGCAACACCAAGTAGCGGCACTGTGTACACCAAAGAAAACCCCTACACAGCCACCCTATCCGTGCGCCAAAAAATCACCTCGCGCGACGCGGAAAAAGACGTCGAACACATTGAAATTGACCTCAGCGGCTCAGGTCTGCATTATCAGGCAGGCGACGCGCTCGGCGTATGGCCGCTTAATGCCAGCGACCTCGTTCAAGAAATCCTCGACCTCAACCAACTGAACGGCAACGAAACCGTCCAACTTTCAGACGGCCGCGAAACCGACATCCGCACAGCCCTGACCGAATCCGCAGACATTACCCAAAACACACCCGCCTTCGTCCAACAATACGCCGAATTATCAAACAACGAAGAACTCAAAACCATAGCCGCAGATAAAGCCCAACTGGACGCCTACCTCGCTGCCACACCGCCCGTCGGCGTATTTGCCGCCCATCCACACCCACTGGACGCACAAACCCTATACAGCCTCTTCCGCCCACAAACCCCGCGCCTTTACTCCATCGCCTCCGCACAAGGCGAAGTCGGCGAAGAAGTCCACCTTACCGTAGGCGTCGTCCGTTTCGACCACCATGACCACACCTACACCGGCGCAGCATCCGGCTACTTGGGCGAACGCCTTGAAGAAGGCAGCGAAGTCCGCGTCTTTGTCGAACCCAACCCCAACTTCCGCCTGCCCCAAAACGGCGACACCCCCATCATCATGATCGGCGCAGGCACAGGTGTCGCCCCCTTCCGCTCCTTCATGCAACAACGCGCAGCCAATGGCGACAGCGGCAAAAACTGGCTCTTCTTCGGCAACCAACGCCTGGCCGACGACTTCCTCTACCAACTCGAATGGAGCGAATGGCGTAAAGACGGCCTCCTCACCCGCGCCGATCTCGCATGGAGTCGCCAAGGCGAACACAAAGTCTACGTCCAACACAAAATCGCCGAACGCGCCGCCGAAGTTTGGAGCTGGCTGCAACAAGGCGCACACATCTACGTCTGCGGCGACGCCGCACGCATGGCACGTGATGTCGAAAACGCCCTGATCGAAGTCATCGAAACCCAAGGCAAACTCAGCCGCGACGATGCTGAAGACCACCTCAACGAACTGCGCGAAGAGAAACGCTACCAACGCGACGTTTATTGATTGGATAAACAAAAATAAAGGCCGTCTGAAAGCTGAATTTCAGACGGCCTTTTAATCTTTATCGTTTTCCCGAAAACATCTTAAATAAGCCTGACAACATATTACCTTGTTTTAGCTCCAAATTTTGACTTCCGCATTTGCCACATTGTCCAGGCTTGGGCAACAACATATCCGATCCCTTAGATGCCTCACGCTGCCAACCGCAAGACAGACAAGTCCAATAAACATCTTGGTGGGGTTTAACTGCCATATCAATCCTCCTTTACAAACGGATAAAACGGCTTGCCCCAATCCTTATCGGCATTTTTCTGAATAATCGACAGCATTACCGGCAGGATGCTGCCCAAAATCTTACAGGCATCCTTTAATTGTTCGCGATTGGCGCTACTATTATAAGTCGCACCGCCATGCACCATCTGATTACGCAAAGTGTAAAGCCTGTCAAACAACACAAACAAGACCGTTGCCGTATCCTGCGCGGCCAAAGCCGCATTTACTTTACGCCGCTCTTTTTCAAAGCATTCCAAATAAGCGGCTTCGGAAATATAGCCGTTATGGAAATCCCAAAATTCCTGAAACACATAGCGATTGCCCAATAAAGATCGAATCGCACCCGAAAATTCCTTCCACACCAAAGCATAAATCTGCTTATCCGTATCCAGCGCACAGACCTTATTTAAAAAAGTCTGAAATTTGTTTCGATCTGCAGGCATGGTTCGTCCGTCCAGCTCATAAGCATAAGCCGCATTAAACGCAATCCACATAGACTGGAAGGCAAAATCCCAATCCTGTACCGACCATCTTTCCTCCGCCTTTTCCAGCCAGCTCAAAGAGCGGTGGATACGCAAGCGGAAGTGTTCCGAGTAAGTATTTTTATGGTCTTGATAATATGTCTTGATTCCAGATAAATTCATTGCCATTCCCTTTTAGCGTATCGATCAATTCACTTCATATGCACGAAATATCCTGCAATGGAATGAAGCAAATCATAATACACCCTTCATAATATTTTTTAAAAATAATATATTGCACTTACTGAGGCCGTCTGAATATTCAGACGGCCCAGGCCATCAATTAAACAAATGAATAATAATCATTCTTTTCTTTTTTAACAGCTCCCGCCTTAACCAATCTACCTAATGCTAAAGCAGCATGTTCCCCCTTATAGTGCTCTGTCCAATCCTCAAAATCAAAATAGTGCTGTGATTCTATCAAAGCTTTTATTGCCTCAAGTTGTTCATCCGACAGATTAATATTATTGTGCCGTTGCAAAAACTGATTAAAAATTTCTTTATCCGGTAAAACAAATTGGTATGTTTTAATTGGATTACTTCCTCCCAATACCATAGCTAACATATTTCCAAAACCAAATTCATTTTTCTTACTTCCATCATCAATACAACGGATTATTCCAGCTTCACAAAGTGCATTCAAAGCATCATCACAGGTGCAATTTTGATGAACATGTTTAAAGTGATTATTATAAACATCCTCCCATTCATCAAATGTAAAGGTTTCTTTATTATCAATCAAAAGCATACCTACAGTTAATTCTATTTTAGAATTACTACCTACTAGCCTATTTCCCCAATACCCCCAAAATCTAGCACTTAATTCTGTTGAATATGTTTCCTTCTCATTTGAAGGCTGGTCATCCATCAATTCATCGGGCATTTGCTCCTTTTGGGTTAACCGAACAAATTTTTCATCCAGCTCGATTTCATCCTGCGTCCAATTTTTACGTTTAACCTTGCTTGGCTGACCAAACACCTGCTCAATTGCCGCCACAATTTTCATTGTGACCGTTTCCAATTGTTTCAGATGTTCTTCTTTTTGCTTGATGGTAAAGATAGAATTCATTTTACTGAGTTTTTCATACAAATCCGAACTCAGGTCATCAAAGCCGTTTTCTAACAAATCCAATTTGAAGCCGCTTAAAGTCGCATTGATTTGCTTGTTTTCTTTGATGGTACGCAAAATAGCACGTTGATATTTTTCATCCACGACAAACAATCTTTGCATAAGCAAGGTTTGTTTTTCAGACGGCTGATCCAGGCTGGCAAGAAAAGCATGCAGCGACTGTTTGTGATACAGATACTCTTCTTTCGTAATAGAACTGTATGCAGAAATACCGGCAATTTCGATATCGTAATCGTCCAAAGTATCGGCAATTTCTGCCATAATTTCTTCAAGCTGGTCATATGGGCGCAAATCTGCTTTATTTAGAACGATATAGAGCGGTTTTTGGCTGTATTGTCCTGCATGATCTAAAAAGTCCAAATCGCTTTTTGAAATCGTACCGTTGGAATCCAAACCAATTAGCCACAACAAAGCCTCGGAATTTTGGACAAACTCTTGCGCCGTTTTTACATCTTCCGCGGTATGTCCGTCTGCCACATCAGACGGGTTGTATCCCGGCGTATCGATAAAGCACAAATGCTCAAACTTCATCGGTGTAGTCATAAACACAAAAGGCATGATGGTTTTAAGGTTGAAACCAAATGACCGGATAAAATTATGAGACAATTTTTGTTGAAAATCAGGATCGATCTTCAGCAAATCAATCACACCACCGTTCTGACTGCAACCGATCACGCCGTTTTCCTGACCGTTTAAGGCATAAGTCGGAATGGCAGTAGTCGGTTCGATGCCGATGGGCAGGCGGATATTGGGATCCTCAAACAAACTGCTGATAAATTCGGATTTACCGGCGCTGAAACCTCCGGCAATGGCAATCGAGCGTTTTTTGTAAAATTCCGGGTAAGCGCCAATGACTTTTAATTCATCACCAATTGCCTGCAATTCTAAAAATGCCGCCGCCTCATCTTTCAAGGAGTCTTCCTGATTGGCAAACTCTAAAAAATCTCCTTTCAAAAGACAAAAATACTCTCGAACACCGGGATTCAGATTATTGGCCGATAAAAGATCTGCAATCAAAGTCTGACGCAATTCGCTTTCCGACAAATTTTTCTGTAATTGCTCTAATTTTTGTTGTGCCTGCTCAAGCTGTTTTTTCAATTCAGGCAGCTCTTGCTCTGCCCGATTCAATTGTTCTTGCATGATGTCTATGCTCTTAAGTTGCTGTTTGATTTGTTCAAGAATTTCCAAGGCTTGTTGTTTCTTACCAAACATCAAGCCCAAAGGAATACTCGGACTGATCCATTCTTTCAATTTATCTACTGAATGATGAGGCATATTTATTCCTTGCAGGCCGTCTGAATTTTTCAGACGGCCTGATTGATTTTGATTAAGCGGCGGACTGCATCAAGCCTGCCAACTCTTTCTGAATACCTTGATAATTAAATAAGCTCGCTTCTTTATTTTCAATTTCACTCAGCAGTTGTTTCAGGTTATTTTCCAGATCTGCGGTCAACTCTTTCGCCAAGTCAATTTTTTTAAGGTTGCTTACCAAAGTTGTCATATAGGCAGAAATATCTTTATTAACCACGTCTTTAAGATTAGAAATATAATCTTCTGCATCATCAATAAATGATTCTGCCTCATAACCTATTAACTTACCTGTCTTTTTCAGGCTTTTAGGTATATCGTCTTCTAATTTAAATGAAGCCTCAGGAATACGCGCCAAAACATTTTTTACCGCACGGGCAATAATATTGACATCCAACTCTCCGTCACCCATTGCCTCTCTCAACGCGCTGACGACTTGGCTGTAGATTTTCTTTTTCCAAGCCTGTGAATAGTTTTCGGACAAATGGCCCAATTCATCTTCCAAATTAGAACGGATTTCTTCAATTGCGCGACGAATCGGTTTGGCTTTTACCGTCGTGTAGGAATGAGAACGCGTTTTAGTGACAGTTTTTCCACCATCAAAAATATCTAAAAGAGTACCCAACCCACCACGCTTTTCTTTAACTTGATACTCTTCGTATTCGGTTTCCGACCCCTGAGCATCATCAGAAACACTGTCAAAACGGCGCATTTCACTTTTCAATTTGTCTTTTAATTGTTTGCTCAAATTCAGTTTGATATCCGAAATCAAATCATCATACACGCCGCCCACATTTGCATCGATTGTGGCTTGCTGCTTTTTGAGTTCGGCTTCTTGCTTACGCAATTCGTCCACATCGGCATGCTGAATCTGATGAATCTGCTCATTGATGCGCTCGGCCCATGCTTTTAAATAGCCTTGTAATGCGGTACGTTTGCCATTTTCAAAATCAATGCGCCGTTGCGCCAAAATTTGTTCTTTATTGGCAGTTACTTCACTCACTATTTGATGTATCTGATGAATATTGGCCAATTGGTTTAATGCATTTTTAGCCAATTCTTCATGACTGAAAACATCAGGGAATTTTTGATTCAAATTGCGCCATACGTGTTGCAAATTGGCATCCCAAGTATGTTGTTCATCAAAACGCTGTTGCAGTGAAAACGCCACGCTTGAAGAGCAAATTACGTTGTTTTTGCTCAACTTGTCCGCAGCCACTTTCATTGACGGATATTCTTGGACTTGTTTGGCCAAAACATTACGCGCATGCTTGGTCAAATTGTCAGAAATACGTTCCAAAACATGAATAGGATCGCTCAAGCCTTGACTTTCACTGCCAAACAATTGGTTATCCACCTGACTGGCGATAAGATAAGCTTGCTGCGTCCCCTCTTTGGTCGTTACCCGATGCATCAAATCAGTATCCTCGCTGCTGAGGAATTGGCCCGAAGGAGAAACAATCAATACGACGTCGCAGTCTTGCAGTAATTGCTCGGTGCGTTCGCCACGAGATGTCACAGGGTCATTAATTCCCGGGGTATCAATGATTTGCAGGCCCTGCAAACCTTTTTCCGGAATATGCAATGTAACGGACTTGGTAAACGGCATGAATGCACCGCTTGACCCAACAAATTGGTTCAATACGCCATTCATCAGCTCTTCCACACTACCCGCTGAAATCGTACGGTATTGCTCCAAATCACTTAATGATTTGCCTGATTCTTTAATACGGCAATATTGATCATATGAAGCAAAAGACGGATCATCCTTCATCTCCCGTTCGGCTTGAGATTTGGCTTTATTGCGGCATTCTTGCTGCTCTTCCGCCGATAAAGAATTAACACCTTTTTTTCTCTTAATTCTCTCAGCATTTTCCAGCTCTTTTTCTTTAACTTTGCTATCTAACGCTTTTTGGAATAAATCATATTTGACTTTAATTTCATCAATGTCTTGTTGGGTAAAAAAGTCTACTTCTGCGCTGACATTTTCACTGTATTCCATAATGGTCAGCGCGGCTGTCATCGGTGTGGCGGCTTTAGGCAAAATATCATTACCATTGAAAAGCAAGGCATTGAGCATGGAGCTTTTCCCTGCCTTCACACGCCCGATAATACCGATACGCAACACACGGCCTTGTTCTGCAAAGCTATCTAAAACTCTCTGCCACTCTTCGCTTTTCTGAATTGCATGCTCCTGCTTCAATGCCAAGGCATCATGACTGAAATTATTTTTATTTACGAATTCTTCAATTTGGTTGTTTAACTGGATGATATCCATGAATAGATCCTTAATATTTTTGGAAATATCTATTTTTTCAGACGGCCTTCGATACCATTGAGGCCGTCTGAAAATGATTAGGCAAACAAATAACGGTTTGCCGCTGTAGTCAGCTGTTGCTTGCCGCTTTCCAACTCATTAATCGTGCTTTCCAACTCGACGGCTTTTGCTGCTTTTTCTGCCTCTGCTGCTTCAATCTCATTACGTTTTTGTTGCAGCTGCTCCTCAAACTGTTCGCTGACTTGATTAATCAGGGCTGTAATATTCTGATTCATTAAATCAGGCAGTACGCTATTAAGCTGCTGTTGAATTTGTGGAATGACATTATTGATAATTGCCTGTTCTACTTGTTCACGCTGTCTGCGCTCCCTCTCTCCTTTTGTAAATAAAGAAATAATTTCAGGCAGGAAGAGCAATACGGCACTCACAATACCAAATACACTGCCAAGCAATGCTTTTAATGTTGCCGAAGTCACTTTACCCATAATTGCTTTAGATATTGATTTTAATGCTGTATTAGCTACTTTTCCGAAAGCGTCTGCCCCGCTATTGGCCAATACATCCATTGCAATGCCAGCCAAACCGCCATCCGGCAAAGTAGCTAATTGTGCATTGATACCATTGCCCATTTCTTCTATCAAATCTTGGCTAATGGCTCGGAAGCGGGTCTGAACGGCGGAAAGCAGTGCATTTTTTGTAATGTCGTTCAGCTCGCGCTCAAATGCACCTTGGTTATTGATTACCAAATCAACCAGTCGCATTTTTTGCTGCAAAATTGCAGATGTGACAGCCTGATTGATGACAGATACGCTATCTCGTGAATAACGCTGGTCGACATCATTGATTGCAGATTGTTTTTTGGCTTCAATACCTTGCAGGCTGTTTTGCAGGGCAGATAAAGTTTCTTCGATTTCTTTTCTATCTGATTTAAATGTAGAAATTTTGACATTGATGCTTTGTATTAATCCTGTATAGTTTTCACGCAATTCATCAATAAACAAAAGTTTGAACAATTCATCAGGATTGACTGCAGTCAAAATATTTTTAAGGTTATTGCCACCATCCATATCTAAAAGGGCAATTTGTCCCGTATAGTCAAAATCGTCTTCCAGTTGCTCGGCAATTTTTTGTTGTACTGCTTTAACATCATCAGGTGCGCGCAAATTGGTTTTGCTGATACAGAATGCAAAGCCTTTTCCAATTTGTTGGAGATTGTCAATTTCACGCTTCATGCTCAATGTAATGTTTCCGTCTTCGATGCTGGTTAGGAATACAAAGAAAACGCCACGCTCCAGGTAATTCAAAATAGCTTGGTTATGGTTTTCAATCGGCGCATCAAATCCTGGCATATCAACCAATACCAAAGGTTGAATGGCTTTTAAATTTTCATTATTTAAATAAACACGCAGATTTTTGAAGTTTTGTGCATTGTCTTTTAAACGTGCAAAATCAGCCAATTGATGACGCTCAACCGCACCCGAAGCCGTTACTGCTTCAATATAGTTGCTATCGCTATAACGCAATTCTGTTGCTAATGCAGTTTCCGGAGTCACGGCAGTCGGCAAAATTTCATTGCCTAAAAAAGAATTGAGCAATGTACTTTTTCCCGCGCTAAATCCGCCAACCACCGGCACAATCAGCTCTGCATCCGTAATATTCCTTTGAATTTCCGATAATTTGTTATCTGAAATTTCCAAAGTGGAAATGATGTTCTTAACTTCACCGATATAATCTAAAAATTGCTTTTTGCTGTTCATAAAATAAATTTCTCCTGAATAAAAATTAAATGGAAATGACTACTTTCTGCTATTTGTGCCGATTAGTCCTTACTGAATGAACTCATTAGCAGACAAAAACCCATTAGACCAAAAATAAAACAAGAAATAAGTTCCAAGTTCCCCCTGTACGTTACGTTCCAATCAAGCCAAGATGTACTAGACATATAGATTAGCCCTATAATTGCCCTAATTCCGCCTCTTTGCATAAACGCAACAGGCAACATGATGAATCCAAGTATGATTTGCCACATGTTATTAGCCCTCCGTATGGTTATTGATATAGTTTTTTAATTTGCCAATTATCTTTTCCTGCAACTCTTGCGGACTGACAATTCTTGAATGCGGTATCCAATATTGGACGATGGGGATAACTTCAATTTCGTTAACATTTTTGCAGGCAATCAACAGACCGCCGTTATCGAGGCGGCGAATAACCTCCTGATTGGGTAACAGCTTGCGCCGCAAAAAGTAATGCGCAGCCTGTGGGCTGATTTGAATAATGATTTCACTGACTTGATTACCATATGAGATGCTGTCGGTATTTTGAATTTTCTCTACAAATCCTACATCTGGAACATATGTCTTTGAGGTTGTTTGCAACTGGGATGTTTGAGTAAAACAATAGGTCTTTTCTCGACCATTTTCGAGTCCGATAAGATACCAAATACCGCTTTTATTAATGAGCCGGTAAGGATCTAAAGTACGATGGCTTTTGCTGCCATCGGCTTTGGTGTAATTAAAGCTAATGGTTTGCTTTGCTTCTATAGAATGTGTTACCAAATCAAAATCTGATTGGCGAT
Organism: Neisseria sp. HMSC068C04; assembly: GCF_001810105.1. NCBI lineage: Bacteria > Pseudomonadati > Pseudomonadota > Betaproteobacteria > Neisseriales > Neisseriaceae > Neisseria > Neisseria sp. HMSC068C04. The sequence continues at coordinate 16,542 of NZ_KV799913.1, read as the reverse complement.
GACGAATATTTTCGTATTGATGGCCTTTGATGATAATGCTTTGACGCAGACTTTCTTGAAAAAAGCGGCGGTCTGCTTCAGGGAAAAGGTCTTGTAAGCCTGCAAAATGACAAATACGGCGGATTTCGTCTTTATTCAGACGGCCATACTGGTTTTGATCCAGACGGTAATAACGTGTACCTGTAGTTTGCAATAAAGGGGCAAGACGATTGAGATCACGTTGGGCTGTACGCAATGAAATGCCATAGCGTTCGGGCAAACTTTGAATATCAATCGTTTCCCCTTGATTTAGACGTGTCAGAATATCTGCCAAACGGATGCCTAGTGCTTCCTGTACTTTAGTACGCTGGCTCATAGTAGATAAATTTTCGTTTTCGTATGTAATGGCGGAATTTTATGTTGCAGTCACGACAGGTACTGTCGCTCTTTTTTACTTTGCGTATTTTTATAATTCATTAATAAACTTTGGCAATTCTACCTTATTATTCGATATAGTAATTATTTAATTTACATTAAATTTACACTTTCTGTTTTAATGATGCAGTTATATCCTTTTTTTAATTTGCTGTTTCGTTGAGCAAATGCGATGGCCCAAGGCCGTCTGAAAGCTGAATTTCAGACGGCTTTTTTAAAGAGCCAGCTCGGATTGTTATCAATTTACCCGGTTTTGCATTATAATTGTGCAAATTTGACTCACTCGAAAGAAAATAAATTGGAAGAATTACAACAACTTGTAGATTTATTGGTGGGTTTTGTCGATTGGATATTGAAATTACTGGCATTCTTGTTTTAAACTACGTTTCATTCTTTTATACATTAAAGACGTATTTTCATCATGCAAACCGCGCAACGCTCTGCTACTTTCTTCTATTGGTACCACACAAACGTGCGGTACTTTTTTGCGCTTGTCTGAAACAGACCAAGTTGAAAATACGCAAATTAGAGCCGCCTCATTTGAGCGGCTTTTTTTATACCCACCATGGCCGCTTAAATCCACCCATTTTAAGGAATACAGCCATGACCGCTTCAACTAAAATCCACAGCCAAACCCAAATGTTACACACCTGCCGCATGGTCGTTGACAGCAACAGCCACCACAGCATGCTCAACATGCACACTTTGCCAGATTCGCCTGACAGCCTCATCAGCGAAGCCCTGATTCCGCAAGTGCGCACCATCGCGACTTTGATTGCCGCAGAACGCCACGACTTCAATCAAAGCAGCCCCAACGTTTTTACTGATGAAGCGGATTTCTTCGCAGCGCGTATTTTGGTTTTGGGCGTACGCCGTTTCCATTTGGATATTACCCTGCTGCCTATGCTCAAAACCGCCAACAAACGCGCCGAAGCTTTCGCCAAACGCCATCATATGCCCTTCTCTCCCGCTGAAATGCAAATGTCCCTGCACACCCGCCGCCCTGCCAACCTGCTGATTATCGAAACCGAACACGAAATGCCTGCACTGGGCAATCTGGCTGCCAACAGCCGTGCATTTGCAGCGCAACTTTCCAATATTATTTTGTAAAACCACTTGAAAAACAGGGAAATGGTTTAATATTAGGCAAACACACTCCGCCGAAATCTCGGCAAAGACAAACCTCTCTCAGGAAAAACAATGAAAAAACTGATTGCCTTAGCCGCCCTTTCCACTTTTGCCCTCGCTGCCTGCAAAGACAATACCCAAGCGCAGCTTGAGCAACAACAAAAACAAATCGAAGCATTGCAACAACAGTTGGCACAACAAAACGGCCAACAAGAAGACAATACGGTTTACCAGCTCACGCCTGAAGCCGTGAAAGACACCATTCCCGCCGAAGCACAAGCCAACGGCAACAACGGCCAACCGGTAACCGGTACAGACGGCCAACAATACATCTACGACCAATCCACCGGCAGCTGGCTGCTTCAAAGTTTGGTGGGTACTGCAGCCGGTGCATTTATCGGCAACGCATTGGCCAACAAATTCACACAGGCAAGCAACCAAAACAGCCCGATTGCCCGTCAAGCCCGTGCCAACTATTATCAAACCGCACGTCCAAACGGACGCACCAGCCAACAGCTGAATACACGCACCCTGCGTGCGCAACAACAAAACGCTCAACAGCAACAGCGTTACCGCGAAACCGCGCGTCAGCCTTCCAACTACCGCCGCCCAAGCATGGGTCGGGGCTTTGGCCGCCGTCGCTGATTCGGTTTATATTCCATCTTTGATATAAACGCTCCCAATATAAAAGGCCGTCTGAAAATCAGATTTTCAGACGGCCTTCGGTTTTCTCTATTTTCTTATTGCAGACTTGTGGGTCTGTCTGTATGCGTTATGCCCAAAAGTCTCGCGGTGCGTCTAACACGGGCTTGACGATGCCGGTACGGATGGCAAAATCGCCAAAACCTTCATCATCCAAACGGTTTCGAGACCAATCTGCCACCCAGCCTTCGACAATCTCAAGGATTTCAGGTTCGGTAATATTTTCTTTAAACAGGCGCGGAATGCGCGTGCCTTCGCGGTTGCCGCCTGCGTAAAGGTTGTAGCGGCCGACCGCTTTACCGACCAAGCCGATTTCCGCCAGCATGGAGCGACCGCAACCGTTGGGACAACCGGTTACGCGCAAAACGATGTATTCGTCCTCCAAGCCATATTTGGCGAACATTTCGTCGATTTTATCGGAGAATGTCGGCAGGAAGCGTTCGGCCTCCGCCATCGCCAGCGGGCAGGTCGGCAATGCAACGCAGGCCATCGAGTTCTCACGCTGGATGGTAATCGATTTGCTGATAAGGCCATGTTCTTTAGCGATTTTATCAATCGTGTCTTTCAATTCTGGCGGTACATTGGCAACCACCAGATTTTGATTAGCAGTCAGACGGAAGTTGCCGGGATGGATTTTGGCAATTTCACGCACGCCAGTTTTTAAAGGTCTGCCGGGATAATCAAGCAGGCGGCCGTTTTCGATAAATAGGGTCAGGTGCCAGTTACCTTCATGCCCTTGTACCCAACCGATGTGGTCGCCGCGATGAGTGAATTCGTAAGGGCGGATGGGTTCAAACTTAATGCCCATGCGCCTTTCAACTTCTTCTTTGAACACATCCACGCCGACGCGTTGCAGCGTATAGCGTGTACGCGCTGCTTTGCGGTCGCTGCGGTTGCCCCAGTCGCGCTGGGTGCTGACGACGGCTTCGGCGGCATTGAGGGTGTATTCGAGCGGTACGAAACCAAATTCGTAAGAAGTGTTTGGATAGGTTTTGGTATTACCGTGTTCACTGGATAAACCGCCGCCGACCAATACATTGAAGCCCACCAACTTGCCGTTTTCTGCAATCGCCACAAAACCCAAATCGTTGGAATGAATGTCCACATCGTTATCGGGCGGAATCACGACGGCAGTTTTGAATTTGCGCGGCAAATAGGTTTTACCCAAAATCGGCTCGACCTCATCGGCAATTTCTTTATTGCGCGGCTCGGTCGGCTCGGTCGTGAACACTTTTTCGCCGTCCAGCCAGACATCGGCGTATGCCATTGTGCGCGGCAGAAGGTGCATACTGATGCGCGCCGCCCATTCATAGGCTTCTTGGTGCAACGTGCTTTGCACCGGATTGCTGGTGCACAACACATTACGGTTGACATCGCTGGCTGTGGCAATGGAATCGAGACCTAGTTTGTGCAATGCCTGATGTGCCTGTTTTAAATCGGTTTTCAGAATGCCATGGTATTGGAAGGTTTGACGGTTGGTCAGGCGGATGGAGCCGTAAATCGTATTTTCACCGGCAAATTTGTCGATACCCAACCACTGCTTTGGCGTAATGATGCCGCCGGGTAAACGGCAACGCAACATCATGTTTTTTAAGGGTTCAAGTTTTTGTTCGGTACGCTCAGCACGGATATCGCGGTTGTCCTGTTCATACATGCCGTGGAAGCGGATAAGCTGAAAGTTGTCGGCGGTAAAGCCGCCGGTAAAGTCGTCTTTCAACTCTTCCTTAATCGTGCCGTGCAGATAATCGCTGCGCTCTTTCAAGGCCTCGTTGCCGGACAAAGGCGTCTCAGGCAGCTTGGCGCGTGGGTCGGTTGTGGTAGCAGTCATTGAAGCACTCCTTATTTTTGATATAGGCGTTACTTTAATGAGGCCGTCTGAAAATGAGAAAGAATGGTTTGTTTGTTTTAAAGACGATTTTGTTATATTGGTTTAAAACATAAAAAGGCCGTCTGAACTTTGCTTTCAGACGGCCTTGATATTGGACGGGACAAACCGATTAGGCTTGTTTGTTCCAACGTTCGATAGATTCTTTGATGACTTGTTTCGCTTCTTCTACATCGCCCCAAGATTCAACTTTAGTGGTACCTGCTTTTTTCAGGTCTTTGTAGTGGTTGAAGTGGAACTCGATTTGTTTGATCAGTTGTTGCGGCAAATCGGCCAAAGTTTTGTAGGCGTTGCCGTTGTTGCGGTCGTCGGCTGGAACGCAGACGATTTTGTCGTCCACTTCGCCGTCGTCAACAAATTTCATCACGCCGATAACGCGTGCTTCCAGGAAAATACCGGTTGCCAAAGGCTGCTCGGTAACCAGCAATACGTCCAATTCGTCGCCGTCTTCGTCCAAAGTTTGCGGAATGAAGCCGTAGTTGGTCGGTTTGGCGAAAATTGCCGGTTCAACGCGGTCGAGTTGGAACGCGGCCAGTTTGCGGTTCCACTCGATTTTGTGGTTGCTGCCCGCAGGGATTTCGTTGACAACGTTGATGATGCCGCCGTCCACGTCGCCCGGGGTCAGGATTTTGTTGAAGTCTGCCATGATGGTTTCCTTTGATTTTAAAGAGAGTCAAACGGCGAAAGTATAGCAAACCCAAGGCCGTCTGAAAATGTGAAACTGTCGTATTCAGACGGCCTTTTTGGCATTCAGCCTTTTGACCAATTCTAAAATTGCGCGTTTATTGGAAGGGGAAAACACTTTTTCCGCCGCTTCTTCCGCACCAAACCAACCGTAGGCAACGTGTTCATCCGGTTGCAGCATGATGGGCGTATCGCGCGGAATTTCGGCGGAGAAGATGTGTTCGCGGTTTTCAAACACACCTTTGGGATAGCGATGGCGCCAGTGATGATAAATTTCATAAACGGTGCTGTCGTGCCAGTTTTCCAGCTGTCCTTCTGCAAGGCGGATACCGGTTTCTTCCCACACTTCGCGCCATGCGGTTTCTTCGATACGCTCGCCCTCTTCCAAGCTGCCGGTAACCGACTGCCAAAAACCTTGCGGCATCGTGCGTTCAATCAGCAGGATATTGCCGTCTTTATCATGCAAAACGACCAAAGCGGAAACAGGATACTTCAAAGGCTTACCGCTCATGACTTATCCTTGCCGGATTGATTGGGGAGGCTGATTTTTTGTAGTAAGTAAGCCAAAAGGTTTTCCATGTATCACTCAAAATGGGAAATTGATATTCAGACGGCCTTTGCCGGAAATCCGCAAAGGCCGTCTGAAATTATACCTGATTTAACTGCGCCAGTTTCCGAGACACCAGCTCTGCCGCTTCTTCCGGCGAATTGGCTTTCAAGCCTACTTCGCCAAAATACGAAATTTTAGGCAAATCACACAAAAACTTATCGACGTCTTGCGCCGTCAAAAACCGGCCGTGCAAATCAAATCCGACATTTAAAGCACGCCCTTTGATTTCCGCCACCCTGTCATGCAAATGGCCGTACAAGTGATACCAGCCCTGATAGCAGCCGTCCCATTCCTGAATCGGATAGTGAAAGAGAACCAGCGTATTCTTAATTTCCGGCAATTTGAGTTTCAAATATGGCCGTATGGACGACAGCAGCGGATGGCCGTCATGCTTGGTCTGGCTGCGGAAAAAATCGGCATGCTGCCGAATCACATGATCATGATTGCCGTAAATCAAGTGATGTTGCCCGTTCAAACGCGACAAAACGCGCTCTATCTGCTTATGGTCTTGGGCAAAGGAAAAATCGCCCAAGTTGTACACCGTATCTTCAGGCGTAACGGTTTCATTCCATGTCCTGATTAAAAATTCATCCATCTGCTCCACGTTATCGAACGGTCGAAATTGCGGGCAGAATTTGGCGATGTTTTTATGTGAGAAATGTAGGTCTGATGTGAAGTAGATTTTGCTCATGCCATGCTTTCTGCGTTGCAAGCTTGAATCGTATCACGCGCGGGCGTATGCTGAATAATGTTTATTATATGCTTCAAGGAGTTTTTATGCGTTTGGTTATTGCCGCGCCGGCCAACGGCGCAATATTGAAAGACGCGCTCAAAGCGCATCTGCAAAACGACCCGCGCGTCAGCAGCTTGGTCGATTTATCCTCGCCTGAAGGAACCTATCCGCAACTCTCGTTTGCCGCAGCCGAAGAAGTCGCGGCAGGACGCGCCGACCGTGCGCTGTTGATTTGCGGTACAGGCGTGGGCACGGCAATTGCCGCCAATAAAGTGCGCGGCATACGGGCGGCGACAGCGCACGATTTACTCACGCTCCGCGGCTCGGTAGAAAACTATGATGCTCAGGTTTTATGTATGGGGCAAAACGTGATTGCCGCCCCGGCTGCTTGGGCATTGGTCGATATTTGGTTGGATTTGCGCCACGACACAAGCAGCAGCTATGCACCTAAAGTCGGCGAAATCGAAGCGTACGAGCGCGAAAAATAAATACGCGTTGCTCCATATATTTTCAGACGGCCTTGTTACGTTTCGCTTTAGTAAAATCGGTAAGGCCGTCTGAAAATATTTAAATGCTTATTTTCCTTTTTTATTGCAAGGATGTCCTGCGCTGTTGTCGCAGACGCGTAAATTGCGCAAATGCATGACGGCATTGGTCAACTCGGCCTTCGTCGGCTCGTAACGGAAAGCATATTGCTTCACGTACAAAGCTTCATTACCCTGTACGGCTTTTATCCAAGTAAATTCAGGTTTACTGGTTTGCGGATTATTGGCGCAAAACAACATCACCAAAGCGAATGGATAGCCGTTTTCTTCACCTGCCGTTATTGGGGTGACACTACTTTGCGGACAGGCATTCTGCCATGAGGCTGAAAGATTGCCGAAAAACTGCTCAACACCCGGTTTCATACCTGCCATGGATTGCAGCGTGACCATTTGCGTCCAGTCTTCCACAGTCTGTTTCTGCGGCACAAGTTCTATCAATGTCACACCATTTTGCGCGGTTTGATAGCCAACTTTGAAGCCTTTAGGCGGAGCGCCGAAAGACCCAAACTCCTCAGCCTGCGCAGTTTGAACAGCTAACGGAAGCATAGCGATGGCGAGCATCAGTTTCCTAACGATACTTGTTTTTTTCATTGTTTTTCCTTATTCACTAAAAGTATGGCAGATGAAACACTCCATCCGCCAGCGCTATACTAACACAAGCATATAGCATTTTTTCAGACGGCCTTACAACTGCTTCAAAAACGCTTGAATAAACGCAATCTTATCCAATTCCGACATAGCATTGAATGTTTCCTGATGCTCGTGGATATAGTCGATTAAAGGATAAAATTCTTCATCAACATGGCGTTTGTCCAGTTTGCGGCCGATATTGCCCTCGTTGCTTCGTCCTAAAAACTTGGAAATCAGGTAATACGGGGATTTGAGTTTGAATAGCATTTCGCCGGTTTGAGCATCAAACACCATAAAGCCTTCGTGTTCCACGTTTTTCAGACGGCCTTTCAGTTCGCCGAATGTGATGTTTTTCAGCGTTTCAGGACGGTGGACGCCGTATTGTTTGCCGATTTCGTCCAATTCGGCTTCGGTAAACTGACGGCCAGTCGCCACATCAATGCAGCCGATTAAGGTTTCGCCCAATTCTTCGCGGATGATGTGTACGTCTTTCGCGTCCGTGATTTCAAATAAAAAAGTATGGTTCGGATATGCGCGGAACAAGGTTTCGTATTGCGCGCAGTGTGCGGCGGTCATGTCGGCAAACGCGCTATCAAGCGAGCCGGTAGTCGAATACAGCACTTTGCCGTCAAACGCCGCGCCTTTAGACAGATGGTCGTCTGAAAGTGAGACGAAAGTACAGCAGCCGAGGAAGCCATTTACTTTCACCACCGCGTCCACCAATCTCTCATCGCCGATTCGGATCGGATAACGGCTGCCTTTGGCAATACGTTCCGAAAAATTGAACACTTTTTTAAACGGGCGCACGATGATTCGATTATGCGCGTCGATAATCAAACCGCGCATTTCCAGCAAAGCATCATCAAAGCGGTTGTTATAGAACACGCTGCGGGCGTATTTCAACACGCGCAATTCGGGATAACGCTTGGATGCTTTGGCGGTAAAGTTACGGCTGCCGTGTTGCAGATAGTGATCGGTCACAAAGGTTTGCTGCGCCTCATCAAACACCAGCGGCTTATGCTCGATAGCCTGCATCTGTTCGATTTTTTCTAACTGCTCCGCGCTGGCGGGCTGCACGGCATCGACGTGGATTTCGTTTACCACGCGGTTTTGGTTCAACTTGATATAAGCCGCCAACACGTCATGCTCTTTCACGCCGTGCAGGTTGGGATAGAAATTGTGTAGTCGATAAACTTCTGTTTCAAAACCGCTTTTCTCCGCCTGATCCAATAAATGACGGCAACGCGAAGCTTTTTGATTGGTATTGGAATGAATGATCAGAATATTTCGATTCGGATTTTGGCGTCCAAGTCTCAAAGTTTCAGTCATCAAAGCATTACCGCGTTTTTGCGCCTTATCCACCGCTTCACCCGACCAGCGATATTCACCGTATTCATCGGTAATGAACAAATCGTTTTCAATACGGACAACTTCTGCATCCGGATACTGCGCTTTAAATTCGGCGGCTTTTTGTTCGGCAAAAGTCGATTTTCCCGAACCTTGATGACCGCGGATTAAGATAAATTTTTGCATTTTGTTTCCTTATTCTTTTTCTCAACTTGTCCTGAATCAATAGGCCGTCTGAAAAATATTTCTACCCTTTTTTCAGACGGCCTTAGCTTCAGTTCACAGTTGCCAACGGTGTTTTCTCAATCTCTTCTACCCAGAAATCTGTACCCATACCTCGTTCGGCAAAGGAACCAATCAGAGAGAATACTTGGTCGGAGAAGCCGCCGATGTTCAAGATATCCTGACGGTTTCGTGCTTGAGCCGTAGTGTAAGGCTGGATATCCAGGCAAACGAGTTTGGCTTCTGGACAGCGTTTTTTCAGGATGTCCCATTCTTTCATCAGACTGGTTTTGCCACCCCATCGTTGGCTGTCATCTGCCCAACTTTCGTTGTCTGACACAATGACGACCAAATCTACGTCAGCTTTTTCACGGTTCAACATAGCGAGCGGTGCGCTGCAAGCCGTTCCACCGCCGCCGACATTGGCGAGTTTTTCGGCGTTGGTCATGATGCTGTCGCGCGGGTTAAGCTTCACGTTTACCGTGATTTGTTCAAACGGTATCACGCGGGCTTGCGGATTGGTACGCAACATGGCGGCGGACACGAGCGCGGCAATGTCGATGCAGCGGGTTTTGGTGGACGCACTGCCGCGATAGCCGGTAGCCGGGCTGTGCATAGAGCCGGAGACATCCGGGCAAACCACGACTTTGCCTTGGATTGCCGGTACGTTTTGTACGGCGGTCTCCATCGCATCTTGCAGGGCTTCGCGGATTTCAAACGGCATTTGTTCAGATGTAGCCTGATACGCAGTCAGCAACTGATAAGGCAGCACGCGGGCGCGGGCAATGGCGGTTTCGTCACGCAGTTTTTCTGCCACCATTTTGATGTTTTTGCTTTTCGCAAACACTTCGTGGCGCAGGAAAGTGTTCAGGTTTTGACGAACCTGCTGCCATGAGCCGTTGCGGGCGATTTGCGCCCAGTCGCCGCTGTTCAAGTCTAAAGCAGTGAGCATTTGGAAAGGAACGTTGGGCAATGCGCCTTGGCGGCTTTGTTTGTAGTCTTCAAAAGCGCGGGTGATGGGCGGCAATGCTTCGCGGTCGTACGGTTTGCCGATCAGCCATGCAAACCATGCGGCACGCCATGCTTCACGCGGTTTGGGATGCACCATTTTGACCACGTCTGCCAGCGATGGCGAATTGCCGACGGCGGCGTTCAACAGTTGTTTTTCGGTGGCGGTCAAAAGCCAGGTCTGCATCAGTTTTTTCGGACGGTTGCCGAAAGATTTTCTGCCGATTACGCCGCTGCGGATAATTTGTGCGAAGTTACGCAACATTTTACCGTTATCCACTACTTGGTCGAATACGCGGGCGAGCATGTTCACGTCTTTTTGCGCCAACACGGCAAGCAACAGCGCAGGCATATCTTTCATAAAACCTTTTTGACGGGCATATACGGCAGTTTTGGCGATAAACTCGGCATCCAGGCTTTCTGCCAATTTCAACACTTGGTCAAGCTGACTTTGGGCATCGGCATAGTAGGTATTGTTCAGACAACCTGTAGCCGCAAGCTGTGCCAGCTGTTGTTTGGGCGTCAGCGTGTAGGCGATGCCGCCGGCTTCGTTATAGGTATCGGTTTTAGTAAAACGGTTTTTAATCGATTGAAACAAGGTAGTATTAGCCATTTTCATTTTCTTTCATATTGTTGGTTTGAGGCCGTCTGAACTTGTTTTAGCTTTGTTTTTCAGACGGCCTTGAATGGGTGGCAGCGTGGCGGCTAAAGATGAAGAGAAGCGTTTTTAACTGAAAGCTAATGTATTCTCTTCCGGGCATCCGCCTACTGCCGTAGGGCGACTAGATTTACTAGGATCATTCGGGTTTGTAGCAAGAAAGGAATGTAATCCTAATGGCATTCGCCCATAAGGGGCGGCACATTGGGCAACAAAGAGTGGAGAAATTTTTACGCGCTCTATCCACTGAGCTACTCTGCCATAGTTGGCGGCAGAGACGGGATTCGAACCCGCGACCTCGCGCTTAGCAGGCTGTAATTCCTCCGGCATTTGCCGTCTGTACCGAAAACGGTTTTTATATCAGCTCGTCCGAATATTTCAGACGGCCTCGAATGGGGCAGCGTAGCGGATAAACATGAAGAAAAACGGTTTTAACGTGAAAGGTTAATTTACTCTCTTCAAGCATCAGCCTACTGCCGTATAAAGTAATATGGCACGCAACAAGTTTTTCAGGGAAACATGCCTTGGCTCTACCAACTGAGCTACTCTGCTATTTTGGATAACAGAGACAGGACTCGAACCTGCGACATAAGGATATCCATGTTGTAGTTTCCCTAGGCATTTGCCTGCCATATTGGAAAAGGGTGGGCGACTAAATAAACAAGACGTTCAACGTCTATCAGACGAGACAGGATTCGAACCTGTTAATCCAAATGTAGTCTTGTTGGCATTCGCCCTGTAACTCCACAGCAACTAAATTTACGGAAAATTTTTCTCCGGTAACTGTATTTCCCGAAGCATCTGCTGTATCGTTACATTCACAACATAGCCAACAGCGTGCCAAGAATAAATTTTTTATAAAAATAATTTTTAATTAATTGAATATAAAGAAAATATATTTTTAAGTAGCTTTTATCAGCAAGAAGCGTAGAATACTAAAAAATATATTTATAGATAGCTTTATAGAAAATAAAATACACAAGGATATATAATGAGATTCGATGATTTGGACAAACGCTTGCGACAATACGAAACCGCTTATGATTTTTGCGTGCCACAAGAAAATTTTATTGTTGTACGCTTAGACGGGCGCGGTTTTACACGACTAACCAAGGAAATTTGGCAGTTTGAAGCCCCGTTCGACATTCGTTTCCGCGATCTGATGGCACACACCGTCCGTCATTTAATGAAATGTGGCTTCAATGTGGCGTACGGCTATTCGGAAAGCGATGAAATTTCACTATTGCTGCGTCGAGATGACGATACGTTCAAACGCAAAACGCGCAAAATCATTTCGGTATTGGCTGGTGAGGCCAGCGCCGCCTTTTCTGTGGCACACGGGCAGCCCTCCGCTTTTGATGCCAGAGTTTGCGTTTTGCCGAACGAAAAACTGGTGGTTGATTATTTCCGTTGGCGGCACGAAGACTCATACCGCAACGCGCTCAACGCCCACTGCTATTGGATGCTGCGCAAGAAAGGAGAAAGCGTGTCCCGCGCTACAGATGCCGTCAGCGGCCTGAAACGCGTGCAAAAGCACGATTTGTTATTTGAAAACAATATCAATTTCAACGAACTGCCTGCGTGGCAGAAACATGGCTTCGGTGTGTATTTTCAGACGGCCTTAAAAGAAGGTTTTAATCCGAAAACTGACGAAACCGTACAAGTAAAACGCCAAATCCTGCATACAGATTTCGAGCTGCCGTTGGGCGATGATTACGGCGCATTTGTCCTGGGAAGAATTGTTTAAATTGTTTAGAGGTCATCTAAAAATGAATACTGCCCCTAAAAAACAAGTCGCCATCAGCTTTCTCGGTACAGTGCTGGATAAAGGTTTCAATCAAGAGCGTTGGTTGAAATGGCGGCCGAATGTTGCCATGAATCAGCGTCAGGATTTTCATCTTGACCGCATAGAGCTGTTTTATGCGGAGAAATACCGCGAACTGGCAGATCATGTAAAAGCCGATATTCAGCAAGTATCGCCGCACACAGTCGTCAATCTCGTACCTATGGAGCTGGCAAACCCGTGGGACTTCTCCGAGGTTTATACCAAACTGCACGACTGGGCGGCGAGCTATACATTTGATACAGAAGAAGAAACCTATCTCACCCACATCACCACAGGTACACACGTTGCCCAAATCTGCCTGTTCTTATTGGTGGAATCGCGTCAAATTCCGGGTGTATTGCTCCAGACTGCGCCACCGAAAAATCAAAGACGCAGTATGGAGGACGGCAATGTCGGCAATTATGAAATCATCGATTTAGACTTGGCTCGTTACGACGTACTGGCAGAACGCCTTGCCGCCGTACGCGATGACGCAGTGCGGTACCTGAAAAGCGGCATCTCCACCCAAAACGTCGCCTTCAACCGCATGATTGCCGAAATCGAACAGGTCGCACTCAACTCCCCTTCCCCCATTCTGCTTTCCGGCCCCACAGGCGCAGGCAAATCCATGCTGGCACGCAGGATTTTTGAATTGAAAAAAGCGCGCCATCTGATTAAAGGCACATTTGTCGATGTAAACTGCGCCACCCTTCGCGGCGACGGCGCAGCATCTGCCCTGTTCGGCCACAAAAAAGGCGCCTTTACCGGCGCCGCAGAAAAACGTGAAGGTTATCTAAAAACTGCCGACGGCGGCGTCTTGTTTTTAGATGAAATCGGCGAATTGGGTTTGGATGAGCAAGCCATGTTGCTCAAAGCCATTGAAGAAAAACACTTTTATCCCGTCGGCAGCGACAGCGAAGTCAAAAGCGACTTCCAACTTATCGCCGGTACCAACCGCGACCTACGCCACGAAATCCGCGCCGGACGCTTCCGCGAAGACCTGTTCGCCCGCATCAACATCTGGAATTACCCACTGCCCGCACTCGCCAACCGCCGCGAAGACATCGAGCCTAACGTCGAACACCAGCTTGCCCTAGCCTCGCAAGAACTCGGCCGAACCACCCGCTTCAACAAAGAAGCCCTGGCCGCCTACCTCGACTTCGCCCACTCCAACCAAGCGCCATGGCGCGGCAACTTCCGCGATCTCGCCGCCAGCATCATGCGCCTGGCCACACTCGCGCCGCAAGGCAGGATACAGGTAGAACAAGTCCAAGTCGAAATCGAACGCCTCAAATGGTTATGGTCGGAAGAACCCTTTTCAGACGGCCTCCTACATAAAAGGCCGTCTGAAAAAACACAAGACTACCCCGATAAAGTCGATTGGGACACATTGGATTTGTTCGACAAACTACAACTGGAACACGTTATCGACGAATGCCGTAAACATCCCAACATGGCTGCTGCCGGCCGTGCATTGTTCAACGTCTCCCGAATAGAAAGGGCAAAAGTCAATGACAGCGACCGATTGAGGAAATATTTACAGCGATTCGGATTGGAATGGGGAGATATTTAAGCAGAGTGAGCAAGCAGGTTTTGCAAAGGCCTCCTCATGCTGATTCTAGAAAGAAGCTCATTTTAATAATACTTTTATTTTTATAAATAATAATAAAAGGCATCAGATTGATGCCTTTTATTTTCGTTAACATAAAAAATTAACGTTCACTCCAACGTTTGGTCGATTCACCAATCATTTCTTCGACTTACTTCAAAAATGCCGCATGATAGGCAATATGCTCACCAATAAAACTGGCGATGAAGTAATAGCTATGATCGTAGCCTTTGTGGAAGCGCACATCGACCGATTGATTTGCCGCACGACAGGTTTCGATAAAATCTTCGGTACGCAATTGTGTTGGCAAAAACTCATCTTCCAAGCCCTGATCGATGCGCATACCTTGCACTTTATAGCCTTGTTGAATGAGCGAGTTGGCATCATATTGCTGCCATTTTTCGCGATCTTTTCCTAAATAGGCAGAAAAGGCTTTTTCTCCCCAAGGCACGAGACTTGGCGACAAAATGGGCGAAAAAGCAGAAACACTTTGATAACGTTCTTGGTTTCGCAGTGCCAATACCAATGCGCCGTGTCCGCCCATAGAATGTCCCATAATGGAACGTTTACCGTTGGTAGGGAAATTTTCCTCAATCAGACCAGGCAACTCATTCAAAATATAATCATACATTTGATAATTCGTCGCCCAAGGCTGCTCGGTCGCATTAAGATAAAAGCCCGCACCCTGCCCTAAATCGTAAGCAGCATCGTTCGGCACTTGTTCTCCGCGAGGGCTGGTATCGGGGGCAACCACAATCACTTGATGTTCTGCCGCGTAACGCTGAAAGCCTGATTTGGTAATGAAATTTTGTTCAGTACAAGTCAAACCGGAAAGCCAATAAATCACACCAAGCGGTCGATTCTTCTGATTATCCGGCAAATAGACGGCAAATTTCATTTCGCATTGAAGCGTTTGGGCATGGTGTGCCCAAACTTGTTGCGAACCACCAAAAATTTGATATTGTTCAATCAGTTTCATCGCGTACCTTAGTAATGAATAACAGCGCGGATCGATTTACCTTCATGCATTAACTCAAAGGCTTCATTGATTTGATCGAGTGTCATTGTGTGGGTCACAAATGGTTCTAACTGAATGTCGCCTTTCATTGAATCTTCCACCATTTTCGGAAGTTCAGAGCGGCCTTTCACACCACCAAATGCCGTACCTTTCCAAACACGACCTGTTACCAACTGGAACGGACGAGTTGAAATTTCTTGTCCTGCACCTGCTACGCCGATGATAATGGATTGTCCCCAACCACGGTGCGCACTTTCTAATGCCTGGCGCATTACGTTTACATTACCGATACATTCAAAGGTATGGTCAATGCCCCATTTATTGATGTCTAACAACACATCTTTGATCGGTTTATCGTAATCGTTCGGATTTAAACAATCCGTTGCACCAAACTGTTTTGCCAACTCGAATTTTGCAGGATTGGTATCAATAGCAATAATACGACCCGCTTTGGCTTGACGTGCACCTTGCACCACCGCCAAACCAATCGCTCCCAAGCCAAACACTGCCACAGAGTCGCCTTCTTGCACTTTTGCTGTGTTATGCACAGCACCAATACCTGTAGTAACGCCACAGCCGAGTAAGCATACTTGTTCATGATTCGCTTCTGGGTTGATTTTCGCCAGTGAAACTTCGGCAACAACTGAGTATTCGCTGAAGGTCGAACAGCCCATATAGTGATAGATCGGCTGACCTTGATAAGAAAAACGCGTCGTGCCGTCCGGCATTAAACCTTTACCTTGTGTATCACGCACTGAGACGCATAAGTTGGTTTTACCTGAACGGCAAAACTCACATTCGCCACATTCAGCGGTATAAAGAGGAATAACGTGATCACCTGGTTTTACGCTTGACACACCTTCGCCTACAGCAACAACCACACCCGCACCTTCATGCCCAAGTACGACAGGAAACACGCCCTCCGGATCGCTTCCTGATAACGTAAATGCATCAGTGTGGCACACGCCCGTGTGGGTATTGCGGATTAACACTTCGCCTTTGCGTGGCATTTCTACGTCGATTTCCACAATTTGTAAGGGTTGATTTGGGGCGAATGCCACCGCCGCACGAGATTTGATGGTTGAATTGGTTTGTTTAATTTCCATTATTTTTGCCTTTTAATTCATTAATAAAGTTATCTAGCCTAAGTGAGATAACAATAGGTTATACTTTGACCTCCACTCTAAAGCAAGCATTTTTGCAATTTGGGCTCCGACGGTAGCATGATCACCTGAAGGATCGCCATGCAATCGATAATTAAAGGCTTCCGAATATTTCCCTAAGTCATGCAACTTTCCCATCTGGCAGGCAATTTCCTGTGCCCCAAATACTCGCGCAAACTCCGCCGCCATTTCCCCAACATTTACCGAATGACTTTGCAAGGTTTGCCAATGTTCGTAAGGCAAAAGATTGCCGAGTTCATCTTGGGCAAAATGAGCATAGTAAATTAGGGGTTTCATATTGAAATTCTAAAAAAATTCAAACTGATATCATGCAATGATAATATGATATTAAATTTAATAT
>NZ_KV799912.1:0-228 GCF_001810105.1 Neisseria sp. HMSC068C04 | reverse complement strand
TTTTTAGTATAAAATCAATGGTTTTTAAGAGAAACGTGGCTGCTTAATTTACCACTTTCCCCCTGAATGGTGAAATAGGGCAGGGTAAAATGTCTTTTTATCCCTTATTTCAACCGTTCGGGCAGACTTTTTTCCATTCATCCCATATGCTTTACCATCGGCATAATCCAAGTTAACATATCAAATTCATTGTTATTCTAAAATTGTCTCGTCATGACCGCCCGCCAA
>NZ_KV799911.1:0-65377 GCF_001810105.1 Neisseria sp. HMSC068C04 | reverse complement strand
CCGCGTCAGCAGCGAAGAACCGAACTATACGCCTACCAACAAAACCCGTCAACACCCAACTTCAAAAAAAATTAAAATTTTTTCACAACTATCTGTATTTAAATAATTTAAAATTTATTGGATTTTATCGTTCGATAGATAAAACAGATACCCTAAAGATAAATAGTCCTGCAGCTTTGCTCTTATTTGCCACATTCAAACACTCTATATCTCTATATTACTGGCGCTTTAGTCCCATCTACTCTTACAATCACTACTTTCTCCAATAAAACAATTATAAATTTAGAATGCCCCTATTATGAGTAACGAAAAGATTCAACAAAAATTTGAACAAGCATATCACTCTTTTATTGAAGAGGAAAATTACGAGGAAGCGCTAAAACGTGCCGAGATTCTTTGCCTTCTCAATCCCAAATCTGCAGAATTTCATCATAAAGTTGCTTATGCCTATCTGAAGCAATTGAAATGGGAAAAAGCCATTGAGGCTGAAATGAAAACACTAGAGCTGGATAGCACCTATATTCCTGCTTTGGATTTACTTGCACATGCTTACGGCGCTCTAGATAATTGGGAAAAAACTGGGTTTTACGGTCATCAGGCTTTGGTTCTAAAAGACAAAGCCATCCCAGACCTAGAACATGAAATCATTCCGACACCAGCTCCAAAAAACGGCAAACGGATTATCTCCTTTTCTTTATTTGGCAATAATTCCAAATATATTGAGCCTGCCGTCTTAAATACCCAGCTTGCTCCTGTACTTTTCCCTGGTTGGACATGTCGTTTTTATGTTGACGATTCTGTATCGGCTGAAGCTATTCAACGATTTAGAAATAACGGAGCAGAAGTAATTAAGGTTGGCGCACCGTTGGACAACTGGCCGGGTACGATGTGGCGCTTTCTTGCCATCAATGATCCCGAGGTTGAATACGTTATTTTCCGTGATGCAGATTCTATTATTTGCTATCGTGATGCTGCAGCCGTATCCGAATGGATAAAAAGTGGCACCCTATTCCACACTATTCGCGACTCAGGCTCGCATACTGCCCTGATTCTTGCGGGTATGTGGGGCGCTAAAGCGGGCGCAGTCCCAGATATGCAGGAAAGAATTCAGAATTTTGTCGATGAGGGCTACCCTTCCAGACATTTTGCCGACCAAGATTTTCTAGAAAAAGAATTGTGGGCCTATATCCGTCAGAATCTGTTTGCACATGACAGATTATTTGATTTCTGTAATGCACACAAAATTCCCGGCGAGTTTTACCCTAATTATCAAATCGCTTTTAGCGAAGGGGTCACCAGCTTTAACGCAACGACTGATTATAAAGACGGTAGTCTGGCAAGATGGACGCTGTACTCCAGTGCTTCGCCTTTGGTTAATCCGGACTACTCGCTCAATGTTGTTCCTGAATTTAAAGTCTGCAGTTATGTGACTGAAGTGAAAAACGGGGTGGTTTCAGCGTTCTTGCCGAAGAGATATGGCAATGCGATTAAAGCAAAACTAGCCAGAATCAACATCGAACAAATCTAATTTGATTTGATTCCTATATCTCTCATTTCGTGAACCCATTATTTATGAGCAAACACATTCTCCTCGGCATTACCGGCGGTATTGCGGCGTATAAATCTTGCGAACTGGTCAGACTGCTGAAAAAGCAAGGACATTCTGTATCAGTCGTAATGACGGATTCTGCGACAGAATTTGTCTCTCCGCTGACTTTCCAAGCTTTAACCGGCAACCCTGTTTTATCGGATACCTATTCAGGTGCTTCCAATAATGGCATGGCGCACATCAATCTGACGCGTGAAGCTGACGCATTTCTTATTGCACCAGCCACTGCCAATACGATTGCTAAAATTGCCAACGGATTGGCCGACAACCTGCTGACTACTTTGGCTGCAGCCAGAAAATGTCCCTTGGCCGTTGCGCCTGCAATGAATGTCGAAATGTGGAACAACCCTGCTAACCTGCGCAATATTGAACAACTGGTTTCAGACGGCGTTACCGTGTTTTACCCAAACAGCGGCGAACAGGCTTGCGGCGAAACAGGTACAGGCAGAATGGTCGAAGCGGTCGATCTGGCAGATTTGCTAGAGGATTTATGGACACCCAAGCTACTGAGCGGCAAAAAAGTTCTGATTACAGCCGGCGCAACGTTTGAAGCCATCGACCCTGTCCGCGGCATTACCAATATTTCCAGCGGACAAATGGGCATGGCTTTAGCGCGTGCGTGCCGTGCTGCCGGAGCGAAAGTCACGCTGATTTACGGTCAAATTCAGACGGTCCTGCCGGCAGGCTTGGCTCATTCCGAACAAGCTGTCAGCGCAGAAGCCATGTATCAGGCAGTTCACCGCCATATCCATGAGCAGGATGTCTTTATTTCCGTCGCAGCCGTTGCAGACTACAAAGTCAAAAACAGCAGCAATGAGAAACTGAAGAAAAACGGCAATCAGCCCCCAGTTATCGAACTGACGGAAAATCCGGATATTCTTGCATCCGTTGCCGCCTTGCCTTCTCCACCATTCTGCGTCGGCTTTGCTGCCGAAAGCCATCAGGTTTTAGAATTTGCTCGGGCAAAACGTTTGTGCAAAAACGTACCTATGCTAGTGGCCAACCAAGTTTCCGTTTCCATGGGCAAGCCAACCAATCAAATCACCATTATTGATGACCTTGCCGAAACCTCATTTCCGGAAACATCCAAACGCCAAGCAGCGGATGAAATCGTCAAACGCCTGGCTGAATTGTTGACTTGATAAAATAAAAGGCCGTCTGAAAATTTTTCAGACGGCCTTTGTTCAAACACATTAAATCACAAACCCAATTCGCGCAGGAAACGAATATCGTCTGCCCAACCGGATTTTACTTTCACCCAAATCTTCAAAAAGACTTTGGTATCAAATAATTTTTCCATATCGAGGCGGGCTTCAGTAGAAATTTTCTTCAATTTCTCCCCACCCTTGCCAATCAAAATCGCCTTTTGGCTGTCTTTATCGACCAACACTGCGATATAAATACGGAACAGTCCGCTTTCCTCTTCCTCAAACTGCTCCACTTCAACATTCATCGCATACGGCAACTCTTCGCCCAAATAGCGGAACAGTTTTTCGCGCACAATTTCCATCGCCAAAAATCGGCTGGATTTGTCCGTCACCATATCTTCCGGATACATCGGGATACTTTCCGGCAGATACGGCTTGAGCAGTTCCAGCAGATTGGCAATACGCAGGCCATGTTTCGCGCTGACTGCCTCGCTGGCGGTAAATTCAAACTCTTGACGCACTTCATTGATAAACGCCTCAAGCGCAAATTTATCTTTGGCTTTGTCTTTATCGATTTTATTGACCACCAATACCACAGGCGTATGCTTAGGCAACTGCTTCAGCACCACGCGGTCGGCATCGGTAAAGCGCATGGCTTCCACCACAAAAACCACTACGTCCACGCCGCTCAACGCTTCGGTTACGTTTTGATTAAGACGGTCATTCAAAGCATTACGGTGATTGGTTTGAAAACCCGGCGTATCGACAAACACAAATTGCGCCGTGTCGTCGGTGTAAATACCGGTTACACGGTTGCGCGTGGTTTGTGCTTTTTTACTGGTAATACTGATTTTCTGACCGATTAAATGGTTCATCAACGTGGATTTGCCGACATTCGGGCGACCCACGATGGCAACAAAACCGCAACGATAATCCGTCGGGTGTTGTGACTCGTTTTGCAAAAAGGTTTCGATATCCATTTATATATGACTTTCTTGATTGTTTCAGACGGCCTTTGCATTTTCTCAAAGGCCGTCTGAAATATTATTTTTTAGCTTTTTTCAAAGGAAACTTCTGTTCCAACCATTCTAAGGCTTCACATGCCGCTTTTTGCTCGGCCACTTTCCGACTGCTGCCGCGTGCATTGCAGATGAAACCAAGTTCGCCCAAATCGCAGGAAATCACAAACATCGCATCAGCCGTCTGCTCCGCCTGCTCTTCGATTCGGTATTTCGGCAGGGCAAAGCGGCGTGCCTGCAAGGCTTCCTGCAAAGCGGTTTTACTGTCTTTCTTGCCGATATTCAAATCCGCACGTTTCACACGTTCTGCAAACAAATGGCGAACCACTTTTTCCGCTGCAGAAAAATCAGCGTCAAAGCTGACCGCCGCAAACATCGCCTCCATCGCGTCAGCCAAAATCGAAGGCCGTCTGAAACCGCCGCTCTTCAACTCGCCGGCACCCAAATACAAACCGTCGCCGACATTCATTTCCAACGCGATTTCAGCCAACACGCCTTCATTCACCAAAGCCGCGCGCATCCGCGACAACTCGCCTTCCGACAATTTCGGAAACGCGTCAAACAACATCCTCGCCACGGAATAGTTCAAAATCGAATCACCGACAAATTCAAAACGCTCATTGTGTTTGGCATTGTAGCTGCGGTGGGTCAAAGCCTGCTGAAGCAGCTCCATATTGCGGAACTCATAGCCCAGACGCTTTTGGATCGCTCGATGCGCCTGCTGTTTGAGCAAATCAGGTTTCATTCCATACTTTCAAAAAAACAGCCGGAAAGCACGCCTCATCCGCAGTGAAACAAAATAAAAAGGCTACACCGGCAACTTTTTTATTTTGGCTCATTGTTTCTTGCGTCCCTCAAGCCGATAAACAATCAAAAGCCGTCATGTTAAACCTGACGGCACTTGCCGACATTGTACCATCAAACCGCCCCTGCACACATCCGTGCGGAAAAGCGGCGAATCGTGTAAAATCATGCCAAATCATCTCTTTGTCAACTCCATGAACAAATTTGCCCAAGCATTGGCCGCAGCGCTCGACCGCTGCATCGTTACCAACACCGTCGCCGAACAAGGCGAACCCGTCGGCTTCCTCTACCGCGAAGCCCCCGTATTTGAAAACGACAGCGGCTGGCGCATTTTCAGCGGCGACGAAACCGACGAATACACCGACAATCCCGACAACTTCAGCATTGTCAGCCTCTCCGCCATTACTGCAGACAATCCCGGCATCGCGCCCCTGCTGACTCAGGCAGAAGGCAGCGCGTGGGAATTGAACGAAGACGGCGAGTTCCAAGCCGTTGCCGATTGGCAGCCGCAAGAATAACCCACCCCATTTCGTTTCAGACGGCCTTCTTTATAACAAGGCCGTCTGAAACCGAGCCGAATCCCTATTTCACAAATATTGAAGGAATCATCATGAACATTATCGAACCACGCCTCGATGGCACCAACCTGCGCATCGGCATCGTTCAAGCCCGCTTTACCAACGAAATCGGCAGCGAAATGGTCAAAGTATGCTGCCGCACCTTAAAAGAATTGGGCGTATCCGAAGACAACATCACGCTTGCCACCGTTCCCGGCGCGCTTGAAGTGCCTATCGCGCTAATGAACCTCGCATCCTCCGAACAATTCGATGCCCTGATTGCCATCGGCGTTGTGATTCGTGGCGAAACCTACCACTTTGAATTGGTATCCAATGAGTCCGGAGCAGGTGTCAGCCGCGTTGCCCTTGACTACAACATCCCTATCGCCAACGCCATCCTGACGACTGAAAACGACGAACAAGCCGTTGCACGCATCGAAGAAAAAGCCTCTGATGCTGCCAAAGTTGCCGTAGAATGTGCCAACTTGGTCAACCATCTTTTGTCAGAACAATACGAAGACGACGAAGAATAAGCTTCTCCCCGTATTGAATACCGCATATTTTCAGACGGCCTCTCAATCATGATATTGAGGCCGTCTGAATCATTCAATATTCAGCCGACAACCATCGGCACTCTCTTCACAAGGAATACCCATGAAAAGCCCACGCCGCCGCGCACGCGAGCTTGCCGTACAAGCTATTTATCAAGCAGGCATCAACAAAACTGCCGCTCCCGAAATCGCCAAAAACATCCACGAACTGTCCCAAACATCCAATATGGATGAAGAGCTGTTCAACAAACTGTTTTTCGGCGCACAAACCCATGCTGAAGAATACATGGAAAAAATCAGCCCCCTGCTCGACCGCGACGAAAAAGACCTCAGCCCTATCGAACGCGCCGTTTTGCTGGTTGCCTGCCATGAGCTGAGCACCATGCCTGAAACCCCCTATCCTGTCATCATCAACGAAGCCATCGAAGTTACCAAAACTTTCGGCGGCACCGATGGCCATAAATTCGTCAACGGCATCCTCGACCAACTGGCTTCCCGCATCCGCCCTGACGAACCGCGCCGCAAAGGCTAAGATTGACTTCGCATCAGGTCGAGATTACTGATCTTTGCCCTGTTTAAGCTAATGTACTTATACAGCCAAACCATCAAAAAGGCCGTCTGAATTTCAGACGGCCTTTTATCTTTCGATTTATTCTGATTTTGGCATTTCATAACCGGGACAGTTTTGCTTGTCGCTGCTTGCCCAGATGATACCGCTGTCGTTGTAATAAACGGTACAGGTTTCATTTGCGTTGGTTTCTTTGTTGGGTTCTGCCTTCAAAATATAACCTGAATCGGAAGGATTAGGCATAGAAGCCGTACCTTCGGAAAAACTAATATCGAAATATTGATTCTGCTGCAAATTTCCATCAGGAAACCCTACAAATGTACTTTTTTGAGTGTAGTAGCGTTCGAGCTGTTGGGCGTTATGCAGCATCTGCGTGCGGACGGCGGCAAGGCGCGTTTGGCGGATGTAGTTTTGATAAGACGGATATGCGATGGTAGCAAGAATGGCTGCAATCACAACGACTATCAGCAGCTCGATAAGCGTGAAGCCTTGTTGGTGTTTCATTGTATTTATGTCGTAAATAATTAGAATAAGACATGAATATTATAGTAGTTTTCTTGCGGCTTAAATGTTCAGATTCGGAGGGAGTTTGGGAATTTATGTAAATGAGGTGCAAGTTCTGAAAAATATTTTCATCCTTTTATTTTTTATTTCAATAAGTTAAACTTCAATTTGAGCCAACCGTCTCTTGGTTGGCCTTGGTCTTTACAGTAAAATCCAGTTGTTTTTTTGTTTCTATCAATACATTTGTTGCTTGTCTGCGACGTTATTTTATTGAATTGGTTCCTTTTATATGTCTAAAGTTTTCAAGTGGGCGGCCGGTACGGCTGTTGTAGTAGTAGCGGCTTTCGGCGGCTGGTCTTTGATGAAGCCTGAGCCTCAGTCTTCTTTTATTACAGAAGTGGTCAAACGCGGCGATATCCGTCAAACCGTGTCGGCAACCGGCGAAATCTCACCTTCCAATTTGGTATCCGTGGGCGCAGAAGCTTCAGGTCAGATTAAAAAACTGTATGTGAAACTGGGCCAACAAGTGAAAAAAGGCGATCTGATTGCAGAAATCGACTCAACCAATCAGATCAATACCTTAAATACCGAGAAATCCAAACTGGAAACCTATCAGGCAAAATTGGTTTCTGCAGAAATCGCGCTTTCCAGTGCGGAGAAAAAATATAAACGCGAACTTGCCTTATGGAAAGAACAGGCAACTTCCAAAGAAGACTTGGAATCTGCACAAGACTCTTTAGCCGCAGCCAAAGCCAATGTTGCCGAACTGAAAGCCGCCATCAAACAATCAAAAATCTCCATCAATACAGCCGAATCCGAACTGGGCCACACGCGGATTACCGCCACCATGGACGGCACCGTAGTCGCCATTCCTGTTGAAGAAGGCCAATCCGTCAATGCGGCGCAATCTACGCCGACCATTATCCAGCTGGCCAACTTGGAAACCATGTTAAACAAAATGCAGATTGCCGAGGGCGACATCACGAAAGTCAAAGCCGGTCAGGATATTTCGTTCACCATTCTGTCCGAACCGGACACCCCGATTAAAGCAAAATTAGACAGCGTCGACCCCGGCCTGACCACCATGTCTTTGGGCAGCTACACCAGCAGCACGGACACGACTTCCAATGCGATTTACTACTATGCCCGCGCCCTTGTGCCGAATAATGACGGCAAGCTCTCCATCGGCATGACCACTCAAAATACGATTGAAATCAACGGCGTGAAGAATGTCTTACTAGTACCGACACTGACCGTGAAAAAGCATAACGGCAAATCATTTGTCAGTGTTTTGGGCGCAGACAATAAAGCTGTCGAGCGCGAAGTAACCGTCGGTTTGAAAGACAGCATGAATACCGAAATCAAAAGCGGCTTGAAAGAAGGCGAAAAAGTGATCATTTCTGAAATGAGCGCAGATGAAAAGAATAAGAGCAGCGAACGCGCGATGATGGGCGGTGGCCCTCCTCGCTGATTGATTAAGGCCGTCTGAAAGATTTGGCTGTGTTTCAGACGGCCTTAGTTCCTGTATTTCTATTTTTCGCCCGGAAAGATTATGAGTTTAATCGAATGTAAGAATATCAACCGTTTTTTCGGTAGCGGTGAAAACCGTGTGCACGTATTGAAAGATGTCAGCCTTTCTATTGAGAAAGGCGACTTTGTGGCGATTATCGGCCAGTCTGGTTCAGGCAAATCTACGCTGATGAATATCTTGGGCTGTCTGGATACCGCCACTTCCGGCTCTTATCAAAT
Organism: Neisseria sp. HMSC068C04; assembly: GCF_001810105.1. NCBI lineage: Bacteria > Pseudomonadati > Pseudomonadota > Betaproteobacteria > Neisseriales > Neisseriaceae > Neisseria > Neisseria sp. HMSC068C04. The sequence goes on along the minus strand of NZ_KV799911.1, from coordinate 56,868 downwards.
CGACGGCATCGAAACATCGCAAATGCAGCCGGATGAGCTGGCGGCTTTGCGCCGTGAGCGTTTCGGCTTTATTTTCCAGCGTTACAACCTGTTAAGCTCGCTGACCGCCCGAGACAACGTCGCCCTGCCTGCCGTATATATGGGCATGGACAGCAAAGAGCGCGCGGAACGTGCGGAAAAACTGTTGGGCGATTTGGGTTTGCAAAATAAAGAAGGCAACAAACCCAGCGAACTTTCCGGCGGTCAGCAACAACGCGTTTCGATTGCCCGCGCGTTGATGAACGGCGGCGAAATCATCTTTGCCGACGAGCCGACCGGCGCATTGGATACCGCCAGCGGTAAAAACGTGATGGAAATCATCCACAAGCTGCACGAAGACGGGCATACCGTGATTATGGTCACCCACGATCCGGGCATTGCGGCAAACGCAAACCGCGTCATCGAAATCCGCGACGGTCAGATTATTTCGGATATGTCTAAAAATCCCGATATCCCGCCAAGCAAAGTGGAGAGGATTAAAGAAAAAGCTTCTTGGTCGTTTTATTACGATCAATTTATGGAAGCATTCAAAATGTCGGTGCAGGCGATTATGGCGCACAAAATGCGTTCGCTGCTGACCATGCTGGGGATTATCATCGGTATCGCTTCGGTGGTATCGGTAGTGGCATTGGGTAATGGCTCGCAACAAAAAATCTTGGAAGACATCAACTCGATGGGTACAAACACCATCAGCATCTTCCCCGGCCGTGGTTTTGGCGACCGCCGCAGCGGACGGATCAAAACACTGACGATTAATGACGCAAAAGCCATCAGCCAACAAAGCTACGTCGCCTCTGCCACCCCTCAAACCAACTCCAGCGGCACCTTGACCTACCGCAACACCGACCTGACTGCCTCGCTTTACGGCGTAGGCGAACAATATTTCGACGTGCGCGGTTTGAAATTGGAAGAAGGCCGTCTGTTTGATGATGACGATGTAAAAACTGATGCCCAAGTCGTCGTTATCGACCAAAACACCAAAACCAAACTCTTCGGCGAAGGCATCAATCCTTTAGGAAAAACCATCCTCTTCAAAAAACGCCCGCTAACCGTCATCGGCATTATGAAAAAGGATGACAACTCATTCGGCAATTCCGACTCGCTGATGCTTTGGTCGCCTTATACAACGGTCATGCACCAAATTACCGGCGAGAGCCATACCAACTCCATCGTTGTCAAAATCAAAGACGATGCCAACACACAGGTTGCCGAAAAAAGCCTGACCGAGCTGCTGAAAGCACGCCACGGTACAGAAGACTTCTTTATGAACAACAGCGACAGCATCAAAGAAATGGTGGAAAGCACGACCGGCACCATGACGCTGCTGATTTCTTCCATTGCGGTCATCTCTTTGGTGGTCGGCGGTATCGGCGTGATGAACATCATGCTGGTCTCCGTTACCGAGCGCACCAAAGAAATCGGCGTCCGCATGGCAATCGGCGCACGCCGCAACAATATTTTGCAACAGTTTCTGATTGAGGCAGTCTTAATCTGTATCATCGGCGGCCTGTCAGGCGTATTGCTGTCTGCGTGCATCAGCCTGGTGTTCAACTACTTTGTCACCGACTTCCCGATGAGCATTTCCATGACTTCCGTCATCGGCGCAGTTGTCTGCTCCACCGCCATCGGTGTCGCGTTCGGCTTTATGCCTGCCAACAAAGCTTCTAAGCTCAACCCGATTGATGCGCTGGCTCAGGATTGATTATGTTTCAGACGGCCTATTATCTTAGGGCCGTCTGAAATGCTGTTACCCGAAAGATTTTTTATGAAGACGAAACCTTTTTCCCAAGCAGCCTTATCATTGGCTGTTGCCCTTGCCCTGAGTGCGTGCGCCGCACCTAAAGCCAATCCGAACCTGACACTGGAAGCAACCGGCCAAGTCATGAGCGCGGCGGAAACTGCCGAACGCTACGATGTAAACGGCAACTGGTGGGAAATCTACCAAAGCCCGCAGCTCAACGCGCTGATGGAGCAGGCGCTGGCGAACAATGTCGATTTGAAACAGGCCGCCATCAGCGTCAACAAGGCTTTGTACCAAGCCAATATTTTGGGTGCGGATTTGGTGCCTTCGTTCAGCGGCTCGTTGGGGGCGAATGCTTCTAAAAACCTGAAAACCGGCAGCCACGGCAATACCTTCAGTAGCCAGCTTGGCTTGAGCTACGAATTGGATTTGTGGCGAAAACTCAGTGCCACTGCCGATGCGCAGGTATGGGAATACCAAGCCACGCATGAAGACATGGCCAACACACGCCTGACTTTGATTAATAATGTCGCCGATGCGTATTTCAATATCGCCTATCTGAACGAAGCCATCGAGTTGGCGCAAAAATCGCTGAAGCAATATCAGGAAATCAACCGCATTGCGAATGCCAAGTTCCGCTACGGCCGGGCCGACTCAAGCCAGCCGACCCAAGCCAAACAATCATTGCTGAGCGCGGAAAACAGCCTGTTGTCTTTGCAAAACAATTTGGATACGCAAAAACAGGTTTTGCGTAATTTGTTGAATTTAAGGCCGTCTGAAAACATGGCTGCCGATCCGGCACAGTTCCGCCTGCTGCCTGTCAAAGGCGTGAACTTAGACGTACCGATTACCGTTTTGGCCAACCGCCCCGACCTGCGCGCCGCTGAATACCGCCTGCAAGCGTCGCAACAATCGGTCAACGCACAAAAACGCAGTTGGTATCCGTCGATTACTTTGGGCGCAAGTTTGAGTACGTCTTCCGATAAAGCGAAAAGCACGTTCAATATCCCCATGTTGGGCGGCTCGGCCACCATCAATCTGCCTTTCCTTAATTGGCAGACCATGAAATGGAAAGACAAAACCGTACAAGCGGAGATGGACAGTGCCAAGCTGAATTTTGAAAAAGCCCTGACCACCGCGCTCAACGAGGTCAACACCAACTACCTTGCCTACAAAAACGCGCAGGCCAGCCTTGCCAATCAAGAACAGCGTTATCAGTTGGACAAGAAAAACAGCCATTACTATCAAGTACGCTACCAACACGGTAAAAACGAACTGAAAGACTGGCTGGAGGCTTTGAATTCAGAATACAGCTCGGCTCAAAACCTGCTGAACCAACGCTATGAAGCCTTAAAATACGAAAATATGGTGTATAAAGCCATGGCGGGACGTTATACGCCGAAATAGCATTTTCAGACGGCCTTCGGTTAATTTCCGTCAACGGCCGTCTGAAAAACATTCAAGCAACTGAATTTTCATATATAATCGCGCGTTTATTTGATTTTATCCGGACAAAATTATGGCCTTCGCCTCTCTCTTTACGCTTTTGGACGACATTACCGCCGTTTTGGACGACGTAGCGATGATGACCAAAGTCGCCGCCAAAAAAACCGCCGGCGTGGTCGGTGACGATTTGGCGCTCAACGCCAATCAGGTAACCGGCGTATCCGCCGAGCGCGAATTGCCGATTATTTGGGCGGTGGCAAAAGGCTCTCTGGTCAACAAGCTGATTCTGGTGCCGCTTGCGCTGTTGCTTTCCGCTTTCCTGCCTGCGCTGATTACGCCCTTGCTGATGATCGGCGGTGTTTATTTATGTTTTGAAGGCGTGGAAAAACTGCTGCACAAATTCTTGCACCGCAATGAACACGAAGACGGACACGATGCCGAGCCTGAAGTCACAGACGAAAAAACAAAAGTTAAAGGCGCGGTCCGCACAGATTTCATCCTCTCAGCCGAAATCATCATTATCGCGCTGGGTGTTGTTGAAAAATATGACCTGATGACGCGTTCTTTGGTTATGGCCGCCATCGGTGTCGGCATGACGGCATTGGTCTATGGTTTGGTCGGCATTATCGTCAAACTTGACGACCTCGGCATGATGTTGATGCGCCAAAAAAGTGCCGCCGTGCAAGGTATCGGACGCAGTTTGATTTCATTTATGCCTTGGTTTATGCGCGGCTTGAGCATTGTCGGCACGCTGGCGATGTTCTTGGTTGGCGGCGGACTGATCGCCCACAACCTTGGCTTTTTGCACGATTTCCTCCACGCGCAGCATTGGGACAGCGGCATAATGGAGCATATCGCCAATCTGGTGGTCGGAGTAGCCGCCGGTTCATTGGCTTGCGCAATCGTCCTGCCTGCAATGAAATTGTTTCAAAAAGACTGATTTTGTTTCCCTGCCGTCTGAAAATTTTTCAGACGGCCTCAATACCATTTAAAGCATGAATATTTTCCGTAAACTCGAACAATATTGGCAACATCCGCTGCTTTACTGGCCGCTGGTCATCTTGATTGCCGCCGCGACACCGTTCACTTTCGCCCCCTATTATCATTTCTGGCTGATGCCGCTGTTGTTTGGCGCGCTGATACGCCTGATTGAATTGCGTCCGCGCTTTGCCGTCATGACTGCCTATCTGTTCGGATTAATCGGTTATACGGCGCAGTTTTATTGGATACACACTGCCTTACATGACGTTTCGGGTTTGCCGGATTCATACGCCATCCCCCTCACCTTCCTGCTGCCGGCGTTTCTTGCGCTTTATCCGGCCATCTGTTTTTGGGGGTGGAGAAAATGCAACCTGTCGCGCTGGGCTAAAACCGGCCTCCTGCTGCCGATTTTGTGGACGCTGGCAGAATTTGCCCGCGAACGTTTCCTGACCGGATTCGGCTGGGGCGCAATCGGCTATTCCCAAATCATCAAAGACAGCCCGTTGGCAGGCTTCGCGCCTTTGGGCGGCATTCATATGGTCACGCTGGCAACCGCTTTCCTCAGCGCATGGCTGGTGTTGCTGATTGACAACCACGGCCGTCTGAAACACCGCCTGCTACCCTTATTCCTTATCGTTGCGCTCTGCTCCGTCGGCTACATTTCCCAACAAACCGAATACACCCGCCCCGACGGCAGCACCAGCACGGTTGCCCTGATTCAAGGCAACATCGAGCAAAATCTGAAATGGAAGGAAGAGCAAATCATTCCGACCATTCAGAAATACTACGAACAAATCAGCAAAACCAGTGCCGACATCGTCATCCTGCCTGAAACCGCCCTACCGCTGATGCGCCAAAACCTGCCCGAAGGCATCTTGGAACAATTCGCCGAACAGGCACAAAGCAACGGCAGTGCATTGGCCATCGGCATCAGCCAATATACGCCCGACGGCAACGGCTACGAAAATGCAGTCATCAATTTGAGCGACTATCACAACAGCACTTCCGATGTCATCCCCTACTACGCCAAGAACCACCTCGTTCCATTTGGCGAATACAAGCCCTTGCCCGCCATTACCGAGCGCCTCTATAAAATGATGGATATGCCTTTGGCCGACTTTCAAAAAGGCGGCGACAACCAAGCGCCTTTGGTGATGAAAGATCAAAAAGTCGCCTTCAATATCTGCTATGAAGACGGCTTCGGCGACGAACTCATCGCAACGGCGAAACGCTCCACCCTGCTCGCCAACATCAGCAATATGGCATGGTATGGCAAATCCAATGCCATGTATCAGCAGCTTCAACAGTCCCAAGCGCGTGCAATGGAACTGGGCCGCTACATGGTTCGCGCCACCAATACCGGCGCAACCGCCATTATTTCTCCTAAAGGTACGATTGTTGCCGAAGCCCAACCGGATATAGAAACCGTCCTCGAAGGCCACGTTAAAGGCTATATCGGCGAAACGCCTTATATGAAAGCAGGCGGCTCCACATGGCTTATCAGTATTTTGGCCGTTATCGGCGTATTCCTTATCCTGATTGGCCGGAAGAAACCAGAATAAAAATTTTTAAGACCTTGTTATACAAGGTCTTTTTTATTGACGAAACTATTTACATACAGAAATGTTTGTAATATACTTATCCAAAACCTAGCAAATCACTCAAATTTTCTAAGACAATCAACCCTTGCAATTCAAGCAGTAAAAACTATTGAATCTATCGTTAATTTACAGAAAAAATCCAACCCATAACAAAACAAACCACAGGCAGTGTTATACTGCTTGTCACACAATAAACAAAAAGCCGTTTTCAGACGGCCCGATCAAGGAGAGCATCCTTTTATGAATAAAGCTTTTGCATTACCCGTTATCCACAGCGGCAACGGTAGCCTCGAGCAATACATTCATACAGTCAACAGCATTCCCATGCTGACTGCCGAAGAAGAAACGCAACTGGCCGAACGTCAACAAAAAGGCGATCTCAACGCCGCCAAACAGCTTATTCTGTCCCATCTTCGCGTCGTTGTATCCATTGCACGCGGCTACGACGGCTACGGCCTCAACCAAGCCGACCTGATTCAAGAAGGCAATATCGGCCTGATGAAAGCCGTCAAACGCTACGAACCAAGCCGCGGCGCGCGCCTGTTTTCGTTTGCCGTGCATTGGATTAAAGCAGAAATCCACGAATTCATTTTGCGCAACTGGCGTTTGGTCCGCGTCGCCACCACCAAACCGCAACGCAAACTGTTCTTCAATCTGCGCAGCATGCGTAAAAACCTGAATGCCTTGTCTCCAAAAGAAGCGCAAGAAATCGCCGATGATTTGGGTGTCAAATTGTCCGAAGTCTTGGAAATGGAGCAACGCATGACCGGTCACGATATCGGCATCATGGCAGAAAACAACGATGACGAGGACAATTTCGCCCCTATCGACTGGTTGGCCGATCACGATGCAGAGCCTAGCCGTCAGTTGTCCAAACAAGCTCACTACGCCCTGCAAACCGAAGGTCTGCAAAATGCCTTGGCACAACTGGACGACCGCAGCCGCCGTATCGTTGAAAGCCGCTGGTTGCAAGACGATGGCGGTTTGACCCTGCACGAATTGGCTGCCGAATACGGCGTATCTGCCGAACGCATCCGCCAAATCGAAGCCAAAGCCATGCAAAAACTGCGCGGTTTCTTGGCAGAAGAAGCAGAAGCCGTTTAAGCCTTTCATTATAAAAAGGCCGTCTGAATCTTTTCAGACGGCCTTTTCGATGGCAAACCTTATTGTATCTTCTCCCCCAACACATTCATTTTAAAGCCCACTTAAGCTATAATACCCACCACACACACTACCCAGTCATACCATAACCATGCAACTTACCGTCGTCGGACTCAATCACCAAACCGCGCCCTTGAGCATACGCGAAAAACTGGCATTTGCAGCTGCAAATCTGCCGGATGCCGTGTCCAACCTCGCGCGCAGTGAGGCGGCGGAAGAAGCAGTCATTCTTTCTACCTGCAACCGCACCGAGCTTTACTGCGTCGGTGAAACCGAAAAAATCATCGACTGGTTGGCGCAATATCACGACCTACCTGTCGAAGAAATCCGCCCTTACCTCTATACCTTGGATAATAATGAAACCGTCCGCCACGCCTTCCGCGTCGCCTGCGGTTTGGATTCCATGGTCTTGGGCGAACCACAAATTCTCGGTCAAATCAAAGATGCCGTCCGCGTTGCGCAAGAACAGGAAAGCATCAACACCCACTTAAACGCCCTGTTTCAAAAAACCTTTGCCGTTGCCAAAGAAGTGCGTACCGACACTGCTGTTGGCGAAAACTCCGTCTCCATGGCTTCTGCATCGGTCAAAATGGCAGAGCAAATCTTCCCTTCCATTTCTGATCTGAACGTCCTCTTTATCGGCGCAGGCGAAATGATTGAGCTGGTGGCCACTTATTTTGCCGCCAAAAATCCCAAGCTCATTACCGTTGCCAACCGTACACACCAGCGCGCGCAGGAATTGTGCGACAAACTCGGTGTCAACGCCGAAGCCTGCCTGTTGAATGAATTGCCCGATATTTTGCACGATTACGACGTGGTTGTTTCTTCCACCGCCAGCCAACTGCCCCTCGTCGGCAAAGGCATGGTCGAGCGCGCATTGAAAAAACGCCACAACATGCCCGTTTTCCTGCTGGATTTGGCCGTTCCGCGCGATATCGAAGCCGAAGTCGGCGAATTGGAAGACGCATACCTCTATACCGTAGACGACATGATGGACATTGTCCAAAGCGGTAAAGATGCGCGCAAAAAAGCAGCGGCGGCGGCTGAACGCATGGTGGAAGAAAAAGTCAGCGAATTTATCCGCCTGCAGAAAAACCGTCAAAGCGTTCCGCTTATCCGCGCCTTGCGCGACGAAGGCGAACGTGCGCGCCGCCAAGTATTGGAAAATGCCATGAAGCAATTGGCAAAAGGCGTATCCGCCGAGGATGTCCTCGAACGCCTCTCCATTCAGTTAACCAACAAACTGCTCCACTCTCCGACACGCACGCTCAATAAAGCCGGCTCGGACAACAGCGAGTTAATCGATGCCGTGGCGCAGATCTACCATTTGGATCAACACGACTGACCACAATTTAAAGGCCGTCTGAAAGAAGCGAACCGACCGACAAGTCATATTCCAAAGCTTTCAGACGGCCTTAAAACAATAAAATCCCAATTATCATTTTTTCATTTAAAATGAAATGCTTGAAAAAAAACCGTTAAAGTGTAAAAATCCTACCTTATACATTTAAACAGCATTCAAACAATAAAACTGCCTGCCGGCTCAAACGCATGCCGACAATATGATAGCACCGGCAAAAGGAACTTTCGTGAATATTAAAACAAACACATATCTGGCTCTTGCTGTCCTCTCAGCTTCCCTTCTTTCAGGTTGCGACAAAGTCAGCACCTTTTTTGGCAAAGACGAAAACAAAGAGCTCGTCCAACGCATAGAAACCAATACCGATGACGGAAAAGTCGGCATGTTGTTGCCCGACTTTGCCCAACTGGTGCAAAACGAAGGACAGGCCGTCGTCAATATTCAAGCGACACCGGCGAAACGCACTGCGACACCGGATGACGACCACAGCATGGACCTGAGCCAATTCCCCGACAACGACCCGTTTTACGAGTTCTTCAAGCGCCTTGTTCCCAATATGCCCGACATGCCGCAGGAAGATACTGAAAGCGACGCTTTGAATTTCGGTTCCGGCTTCATCATCAGCAAAGACGGCTATATCCTGACCAATACCCACGTGGTTGCCGGCATGGGCAATATCAAAGTCCTGCTCAACGACAAACGCGAATACACAGCCAAACTGGTCGGCTCAGACGCTCAATCCGACGTTGCCCTCTTAAAAATTGAGCCGCAAGAAGACTTGCCGGTTGTCAAAATCGGCAATCCAAAAGATTTGAAACCAGGCGAATGGGTAGCCGCCATCGGCGCGCCTTTCGGCTTTGACAACAGCGTAACTTCAGGCATCGTCTCCGCCAAAGGCCGCAGCCTGCCGAATGAAAACTACACGCCGTTCATCCAAACCGACGTTGCCATCAACCCAGGCAACTCAGGCGGCCCGTTATTCAACCTCCGCGGCCAAGTAGTCGGCATCAACTCACAAATTTACAGCCGCAGCGGCGGTTTCATGGGTATTTCGTTTGCTATTCCGATTGATGTTGCCATGAATGTGGCCGATCAATTGAAAGCCAATGGCAAAGTCCAACGCGGTCAATTAGGCGTGGTTATTCAAGAAGTTTCTTACGATTTGGCCAAATCTTTCGGTTTGGACAAAGCAAGCGGTGCACTGATTGCCAAAATCATGCCGAACAGCGCGGCACAACAAGCCGGTTTGCAGGTTGGCGACATCGTACGCAAAGTTAACGGTGAAGAAGTCCGCGCTTCCAGCGATTTGCCTGTTATGGTCGGCTCGATTATGCCGGGCAAAGAAGTGACTTTGAGCATTTGGCGCGGCGGCAAACAAACCGATGTCAAAGTAAAACTTGGCAGCGCAGCCGAGCAAACGGAAACTTCTGCAAAAGAAGCCGAACACCCGCAACACGAAAGCGGCCATGACGGATTTACCGTTGAAAATGCAGGTGTTACCCTGCAGGTTGAAAACGCAGACGGCAAACAACGCTTAATCGTTCTGCGTGTTAGCGGTGCGGCCGAACGTGCCGGCCTCAAACGCGGGGACGAAATCATTGCCGTCAGCCAAATTAGCGTCAATGATGAATCCACTTTCCGTAGCGCATTGGAAAGCGCAGGCAAAAACGTACCGCTTTTGGTACAACGCGACGGCAATACTTTGTTCCTCGCGCTAAATCTGCAGTAGTCCGATTTTTTTCAGACTGCATGATGATGTGTTAGATGATAAAATACCCATCTGTCAGAGGCGGTGGGTATTTTGTTATCCGCCTTCCAATTTAGGCCGTCTGAAAATATTTCACCGCTTATACACAATATAATTATGCAACTTATTAATTATTCGAATTCTATTTTATCTGTCGTCCCGGCAGCCATTGCGCTCGCCTTAGCCATTGCCACGCGCCGTGTATTGCTGTCCCTGGGTGTCGGCATTATCGTCGGCTCATTCCTGCTGGTAGGCGGTCATCCACTCGATGCCTTGGTTCACTTGAAAGACATGACTGTCAGCCTGACTTGGGCAGACGGCGATTGGTCTTTGGGCAAACCCAAAATCCTGCTCTTTTTGGTGCTTTTGGGGATTTTCACTTCCCTGCTGACGCATTCCGGCAGCAACCAAGCATTTGCTGATTGGGCAAAACAGCACATCAAAGGTCGTCGCGGTGCGAAACTGCTGACTGCCTGTCTGGTATTCGTTACCTTTATTGACGACTATTTCCACAGCCTTGCCGTCGGTGCGATTGCCCGCCCTGTAACCGACAAGTTCAAAGTTTCCCGCGCCAAACTGGCTTATATCCTTGACTCCACTGCCGCACCGATGTGCGTTTTGATGCCTGTATCCAGCTGGGGGGCATCGATTATTGCTACTTTGGCAGGCCTTTTGGTGACTTACAACATCACAGACTACACACCAATGGGCGCATTCGTGGCCATGAGCCTGATGAATTACTACGCCGTCTTCGCATTGATTATGGTGTTTGTCGTTGCCTGGTTCTCATTCGACATCGGCTCTATGGCTCGTTTGGAACGTGCCGCTTTGAATGAAATTCATGATGAAACCGTTGAAACAGGTCATCCCAACGGCCGTGTATTCGCGCTGATTGTGCCGGTTTTGGTACTGATCGTCGCCACGGTTTCCGCCATGATTTACACTGGTGCACAAGCTTCTGAGACATTCTCTTTGCTCAGCGCATTTGAAAATACCGATGTGAACACTTCCCTCGTATTCGGTGGTACTTGCGGCGTATTGGCCGTCATCCTCTGCACCATCGGCACCATCAAAACCAACGATTATCCTAAAGCCATTTGGCAAGGCATCATCTCTATGCGCGGGGCCATTACCATCTTGATTTTGGCATGGATTATCAGCACCGTTGTCAGCGAAATGCACACTGGCGAATATCTCTCCACTTTAGTGGCAGGCAATATCCACGCAGGTTTCCTGCCCGTGATTTTGTTTATGCTCGCAGGCGTGATGGCCTTTGCTACCGGCACAAGCTGGGGTACATTCGGCATCATGTTGCCGATTGCCGCCGCCATGGCCGTCAAAGTCGAACCATCGCTGATTATACCTTGCATGTCTGCCGTAATGGCCGGTGCCGTATTTGGCGACCACTGCTCGCCGATTTCCGACACCACCATCCTCTCTTCTACCGGCGCACACTGTAACCACATCGACCACGTTACCTCGCAATTCCCTTACGCGCTGACCGTAGCCGCATCTGCTGCCACAGGCTACCTTGCACTGGGCATGACCGGCTCTGCACCTTTAGGTTTTGTGGTAACCGGCATCGTGATGGTTGTGTTGATTCTGATCTTAAAAGACAAGAAAAAAGCAACTGCCTAATTCAAAACCAATATTCAGACGGCCTGAGATATCCCTATACTCTCAGGCCGTCTGAACATAACGATTATCCAATATATATATTATTTAGGACAAACTAATGAATACGCCTCATCTTCCACGCGGCCCAGTCATGGCCGACGTCGCCGCCTATCATCTGACCGAAGAAGAAAAACAACGCCTGCTCGACCCTGCCGTCGGTGGCGTTATTTTGTTCCGTCGCAACTTTGAAAACGTTTCCCAGCTCAAAGCTTTGGTTCAAGAAATCAAAGCCGTCCGTACACCTGAACTCATCATCGCCGTCGACCACGAAGGCGGACGGGTTCAACGTTTTATTGACGGCTTCACCCGCCTGCCGGCCATGAACGTATTGGGCGAAATTTGGGACAACGAAGGCAAAGAAGCCGCTTGCGCCCAGGCAGAACAAGTCGGCTGGGTTTTGGCTACCGAACTCTCCGCCTGCGGTATCGACCTATCCTTTACGCCTGTATTGGATTTGGACTGGGGTCAATGCGCCGTCATCGGCAACCGTAGTTTCCACCGCGACGCCAACATCGTTACCCAGCTTGCCCTTGCCCTGCAAAAAGGCCTGAACAAAGGCGGCATGAAATCTTGCGGCAAACACTTCCCCGGCCACGGCTTTGTCGAAGGCGACAGCCATCACGTCCTGCCTTGCGACGAACGCAGCCGCGAAGCGCTCGAAGCCGCCGACCTTATCCCATTCCGAGCATTGAGCCAGGCAGGCATGGCCGCAGTCATGCCTGCCCACGTCGTGTACCCGCAAACCGACAGCCAACCTGCCGGCTTCTCCAAAAAATGGCTGAAACAAATCCTGCGCCAAGAAATCGGATTTAACGGCGTTATTTTTTCAGACGACCTGACCATGGAAGGCGCATGTGGTGTCGGCGGTATTAAAGAACGCGCCCGCCTTTCTTTTGAAGCAGGCTGCGATATTGTACTGGTATGCAACCGCCCTGACTTGGTCGATGAATTGCGAGACGGTTTCCACGCACCGGCAAACGCCGACTTGGCAGCACGTTGGCAATACATGGCCAACACATTGACCGTACAAGAAGCTGCCGACATCATGGCAACCGAAGAATTCCAAGCCGCCCAACAGGCAACCGCCAAACTGGCAACGCCAAAAGACATCGCAGGCGGTGTCAAAGTCGGCGAAGCATTCTGATTCAAGACCGTCTGAAACATTGACGGCAAATAAAAAAGGAAGACTTGAAAAAGTCTTCCTTTTTTGATTCAAACCGATTAGCGGTGTTGCGGATTGTAACGGCTTTCCAATCGCAGGAATACCCAACCCAAAAAGCTTGTCAGCACCAAATAAATCAGCGCGATTGTATAAAGCGGCTCTTCATAAACAGAATAGCGGCCGGTAATCGTGCTTTGTACATAAGCCAACTCTGCCACGCCGATGACGGAAAGCAATGAGCTGTCTTTCAACAGCGTAATAAACTCACTGGCCAATGGCGGCAACATACGGCGCAAAGCTTGCGGCAAAATCACATAACGCATCGCCTGAGTATAGGTCAGACCCAAAGAACGCGCGGCTTCCATTTGGCCTTTATCAATCGACTGGATACCGGCACGGAAAATCTCACAAATATATGCACCCGAGTTCGCAATCAAAGCCAAAGAACCGGCAATCAATGCACCATAAGAACGGCGCAGATCAATGGCTGCTTCGCCACTAATCAAAACACCGTCGGCCGGATGAACAAAAAATGGGAACCAAACATAAGCCCAAATCACAATTTGTACAAACAATGGCGTACCGCGGAACAGCGTAACATACCAAAAAGAAATCTTACGCAACACCCAAGCCAAGGCACGCATCGGCACACCGGCTTTTTCCGGATTAACCAAACGCGCCAATGCCAACAGCAAACCCAAAATCGAGCCGCCCGCCGTTGCCACCACCGTCAGTCCCAGCGTCGTCAATACGCCGTATAAAAACATCCAGCGGTATTCATAAATAATGTCAAAACGAAAATCCATAACCCTTCCGTCGGTCAAAATCGGTAATTAATCCGAATATTTTTTAAAATGAAGCTTGATATTTTACAAGAAAATACATTGCTTGAACGGTTTTTTGTTAAATTATTCCGTCCAACCCTACTTTTTTTACATTTCCAATGAATTGCAGCCCCTTTTCACCTTTCATCATATAAGACATTTTCCGTATAAAAAACAAAGCGCAAACCCGACACAAAATTGACCGAAACACAAAAACAGCGGATAATCCGCCCATTCTTCAAACATCTTTCAGACGGCCTTCCCTCTTCTCTTGAGGGCCGTCTGAAAACATTTTAAAAAGCATAAAACATGAAAGCACCCGAACTCTTATTACCGGCAGGCGGCCTTGAACGTATGCGCGCCGCCTACGACTACGGCGCAGATGCCGTTTACGCCGGCAGCCCGCGTTACTCCCTGCGCGCCCGCAACAACGAATTTGCCAAACTCGACGTCCTCGAACAAGGCATTAAAGAAGCGCACGAGCGCAACAAAAAATTCTTCCTGACCGTCAATACGCTGCCGCACAACTCCAAACTCAAAACCTTTGTTTCCGATATGGAACCCTTGATTGCCATGAAGCCCGACGCGCTGATTATGGCGGATCCGGGTTTGATCATGACCGTGCGCGAAAAATGGCCGGAAATGCCGATTCACCTGTCCGTTCAGGCAAATACCACCAACTACTGGGGCGTGAAATTCTGGCAAAACATCGGTGTCGAACGCATCATCCTGTCGCGCGAATTGAGCATGGAAGAAATCGCCGAAATCCGCCAAGAATGCCCCGACATCGAACTCGAAGTCTTCATTCACGGCGCATTGTGCATCGCCTACTCCGGCCGCTGCCTGCTCTCCGGCTACTTCAACCACCGCGACCCTAACCAAGGCACCTGCACCAACTCCTGCCGTTGGGACTATAAGGTTCACAACGCCACTGAAAGCGATGCAGGCGATGCCCAGCTTCTGCAAGGTTTCAACTTTGAAAAAGCCCAAGAAGAAGCCAACCAAAACTTTGAAGGCATCAACGGTCAAAAACGCCATCCCTACGCCGACAAAGTTTTCCTGATTGAAGAGTCCAACCGCCCGGGCGAAATGATGCCGATTATGGAAGACGAACACGGCACCTACATCATGAACTCCAAAGACCTTCGCGGCATCGAAGTGGTTGAAAAACTGGCCAAAATCGGCGTGGACAGCCTCAAAGTCGAAGGACGTACCAAATCGCTCTATTATGTTGCACGCGTGGCCCAGTCCTACCGCAAAGCGATTGATGATGCCGTTGCAGGCCGCCCGTTTGATTACAGCCTGTTGAGCGAACTCGAAGGCCTTGCTAACCGCGGCTACACCAGCGGCTTCCTTGAGCGCCACCAAACTCAGGATTACCAAAACTACCTGACCGGCCACTCCATCGCCAAACAGAGCCAATATGTCGGCCACGTTACCGAAATCGATGAAAACGGCTGGGCGACTATCGAAGTCAAAAACCGCTTTGCCATCGGCGATTCACTCGAAATCATCCACCCGAGCGGCAACCAAACCATCAAATTGGAACAAATGACCCGCAAAGGCCAGCCTGTCGATGTTGCCCCAGGCAACGGTATTCAGGTCAAAATCCCGAATATGCAAGGCAAAGAAAAAGCTTTGGTTGCGCGGATTATGAATCCTTAAGCATCAACAAAATAAAGGCCGTCTGAAAGTTTCAGACGGCCTTTTAAATGATCTATGCTGTTTTAAGCCTGTTCTTGCAATACGGCGGCAATCAATTCTTCCGCACCATCATCTGCCAGTTTTTTGGCGACTGCACGACCCAAGGCATCGGCATATTCGGCAGGGGCTTGCGCGTCCGCCTGCAAAATGACCGAACCGTCAGGATGGCCGACCAAGCCGCGCAAGGTCAGCAAGCCGTTTTCTTCAGTGCAATATGCGGCCAGCGGCACTTGGCAGCTTCCGCCCAAAGCGCGCGCCAACGCACGTTCGGCTGTAACGCAGGCGTGTGTGGTATCGTGGTTCAACGGCTTTAAGACTTCGTACAAATCTTCGCGATGCGCTGCAATTTCAATACCCAATGCGCCTTGTCCGGCAGCAGGCAGACTGTCGGATTCCGACAAAATCATGCGGATGCGTTCGTCCAATTCCAAACGCTGCAAACCGGCGGCGGCCAAGATAATCGCGTCGTACTCGCCATTATCGAGTTTGGACAAACGGGTTTGCACATTGCCGCGCAAAGGTTTGATAACCAAATGCGGATAGCGCGCACGCAACTGGGCTTCGCGGCGCAGGCTGGATGTACCGACGACGGCACCTTTGGGCATTTCTTCCAAACGCGCGTATTGGTTGGACACAAATGCGTCAAACGGATTGGCGCGTTCGCCGATGGCCGCAAGCGCGAAACCTTCAGGCAAATCCATCGGTACGTCTTTAATCGAATGCACTGCCAAGTCGGCTCTGCCGTCATACAAAGCCTGTTCCAACTCTTTGACAAACAAGCCTTTACCGCCGACTTTTGACAAAGTTCTGTCCAAAATCTGGTCGCCGCGCGTGGTCATGCCCAAAATCTCGACTTCGCAATCGGGATACAGGGCTTTCAGACGGCCTTGGATATGTTTTGCCTGCCACATGGCAAGCAGGCTTTCGCGACTGGCGATAACGAGTTTTTTCGGGTTCATAATGGTTGCCTGAAAGATGGAAAACGGCATGAAGTCTATCATATTTTGGGCGGTTTTTCAGACGGCATGAGGGTGAATATGTTATATTTACGCCTAAAAACCAAATTTTCGGGACAACATGAAACGCGCCAAACAATATCCTTTTTTATCCTTACAGCGGCAACGTTTTCATCTGAACTTTGAAAACGCTTCTTCCGCCGCCGACCTTCCGAGCGAACGCGATTTTTACCGCTGGACATGGTCTGCCTTGAAAAACGAATACCGCCGCGCAGACATCAGCCTGATTCTTCTGGACGAAGAAGAAGCCCGCGCTTACAACCGCGACTACCGAGGCAAAGATTACGCCACCAATGTATTGAGTTTCGCGCTCAACGAAGGCGAAATCCTGCCCGACCAGCTTTCAGACGGCCTGTATGGCGATTTGGTGATTTGCCCGCAAGTGGTTTTGAAAGAAGCCGCCGAACAAGGCAAAACACCTGAGCAGCATTTTGCCCACCTGACCATACACGGTACTTTACACCTGATGGGCCACGACCACATCGAAGACAATGAAGCCGAAATAATGGAAGCCGAAGAAATCCGCCTGATGCTGGCGGCAGGCTTCCCCAACCCCTACCAAGAGGACGAATATTAAAATGGACGGTACGCAGTCGAAACCCAAGTTTTTCGAACGCCTGATCTCCCGACTTGCCGGCGAGCCCGACTCCGCCGAAGACGTATTGACCCTGTTGCGCCAAGCGCACGAACAGGAAGTTTTTGATGCCGACACACTGACCCGGCTGGAAAAAGTATTGGACTTTGCCGAGCTGGAAGTGCGTGACGCGATGATTACGCGCAGCCGCATGAACGTATTGAAAGAGAACGACAGCATCGAGCGCATCACGGCCTACGTCATCGAAACCGCCCATTCGCGTTTCCCCGTCATCGGCGAAGACAAAGACGAAGTTTTGGGTATTTTGCACGCCAAAGACCTGCTCAAATATATGTTCAACCCCGAGCAGTTCCACCTGAAATCCGTCTTGCGCCCTGCCGTTTTCGTACCCGAAGGCAAATCTTTGACTGCCCTTTTAAAAGAGTTCCGCGAACAGCGCAACCACATGGCGATTGTCATCGACGAATACGGCGGCACATCCGGTTTGGTTACCTTTGAAGACATCATCGAGCAAATCGTCGGCGAAATCGAAGACGAGTTTGACGAAGACGACAGCGCCGACAATATCCACGCCGTTTCTTCCGAACGCTGGCGCATCCACGCCGCTACCGAAATCGAAGACATCAACACCTTCTTCGGTACGGAATACAGCAGCGAAGAAGCCGACACCATCGGCGGCCTGGTCATTCAAGAGTTGGGACACCTGCCCGTGCGCGGCGAAAAAGTCATCATCGGCAGCCTGCAATTTACCGTCGCACGCGCCGACAACCGCCGTCTGCACACCCTGATGGCCACACGAATTAAAGAAAACACGGATAAACCATGATTATTCTGGATCACGTCTCCAAACACTATCAAACACGCGACAAACAAGACTTTGTCGCCGTCGAGCCGACCAGCCTCGAAATCAAACAGGGGGAAATCTTCGGCCTGATGGGCTACTCCGGCGCAGGCAAATCTACCCTGCTGCGCCTGATTAACTTATTGGAACGTCCGGATACAGGTACCGTCAGCGTGTGCGGCCAAGAGCTGACCGCGCTCAACGCCACGCAACTGCGCCACGCCCGACAAAACATCGGCATGGTGTTCCAACAGTTCAACCTATTGAGCAACCGTACCGTTGCCGAAAACGTCGCCTTTCCTTTAGAAATTGCCAAATGGCCGTCTAAAAAAATCCAAGCGCGTGTTGAAGAATGTTTGGAAATCGTCGATTTGCAAGACCGTGCCAACCATTACCCGTCCCAACTTTCCGGCGGTCAAAAACAACGTGTCGGCATTGCCCGTGCGCTGGCGCCGCAACCTCAAGTCATCCTCGCCGACGAACCCACTTCTGCCCTCGACCCTGCCACTACGCGCAGCGTTTTGAAGTGTTTGGAAGACATCAACAAACGCTTTAACGTAACCATCGTCATCGTTACCCACGAAATGAGCGTTATCCGCCGCCTGTGCGACCGTGCCGCCCTCTTGGACAAAGGCCGTCTGCTGGAAATCGTTGAAGTACACGGCAACCAAATCCATGCCCAATCCGAAATCGGGCAAGAGCTGATTCGAGAGGACTAATATGGCAAATTTGACATTTGAAAGTGCTGTTGAGACCATCGTCAGCATGAAGGGCGAAATTATCCAAGCCTTGGGCGAAACCTTTATTATGGTCGGCCTATCGACTACTTTCGCCGTTATCTTCGGTACGATTTTGGGCGTATTGCTGTTTGTGACGTCAAGTCATCAGTTGCACTACAACAAACAACTGAATTTATTTTTGGACAACCTGGTCAACCTGATGCGCGCATTCCCTTTCGTCATCCTGATGATTGCCATGATTCCCGTTACACGCGCCATCATCGGTACGACCATCGGCCCGGTTGCCGCCTCATTGGTATTGAGCGTATCCGGCCTGTTCTACTTCGCCCGTCTGGTCGAGCAAAATCTGCGCGAAGTACCCAGAGGCGTAATTGAAGCGGCCTCCGCAATGGGTGCCTCACCCATGAGCATCATCTGCAAAGTGCTTTTGAATGAAGCGCGCGCAGGTATGGTTTCCAGCATTACCGTACTGGCTATCGGCCTTCTGTCGTACAGCGCAGCGGCAGGCATGATTGGCGGAGGCGGCTTGGGCGACCTTGCCATCCGTTACGGCTACTACCGCTATCAAATGGAAGTCATCATCTTCATTGTCGCCATCCTGGTTTTACTCGTTATCCTGATTCAAGGTATCGGCAACAGATTGGCGCGCAAACTGGATAAACGTTAAGCAAACAGGCCGTCTGAAATGGACTTACTATTTTTCAGACGGCCTGTTATCTATTTAGGGCATATATTCCAAATAAATTTACAAAAAACATCCTCAGATTTCCAAAATAGATTTACAATCCCTCTTTTTTGACGGCGGCGGCTTGAAGCCGTCTGAAACCGTTTTATCATCCATCAGGAGCAAAATATGCAAATCAACACATTCTTCAAAACCCTTTCAGCCGCTGCGCTCGCCATCGTACTGGCTGCCTGCGGCGGTCAAAAAGACAGCGCGCCTGCTGCTTCTGCCGCTTCCTCTGCCGACAACGGTGCTGAGAAAAAAGAAATCGTCTTCGGTACAACCGTCGGCGACTTCGGCGATATGGTAAAAGACCAAATCCAACCGGCTTTGGAGAAAAAAGGCTATAAAGTCAAACTGATCGAGTTCACCGACTATGTGCGACCCAACCTTGCTTTGGCTGAAGGCGAATTGGACATTAACATCTTCCAACACAAACCTTATCTGGACGACTTCAAAAAAGAACACAAGCTGGACATCGTTGAAGCCTTCCAAGTACCGACCGCACCTTTGGGCCTGTACCCTGGCAAATTGAAATCTTTGGACGAAGTGAAAGACGGCGTCAGCGTTTCTGCACCTAACGACCCATCTAACTTTGCCCGCGCATTGGTTATGTTGAACGAATTGGGCTGGATTAAACTGAAAGCCGACGTTGATCCGCTGACTGCTTCTAAAAACGATATTGCCGAGAATCCAAAAAATATCCAAATCGTAGAGCTTGAAGCCGCCCAACTGCCGCGAAGCCGTGCCGACGTTGACTTTGCCATCGTTAACGGCAACTACGCCATGAGCAGCGGCATGAAACTGACTGAAGCCCTGTTCCAAGAGCCAAGCTTTGCCTACGTTAACTGGTCTGCCGTCCGCACTGCCGACAAAGACAGCCAATGGCTGAAAGATGTAACCGAAGCCTACAACTCTGACGAGTTCAAAGCCTACTCACAAAAACGCTTTGCCGGTTATAAATATCCTGCTGCATGGGGTGAAAACGCAGCTGCAGGTGCTCAAGCCGAAGCTGCTTCTACTGCTTCTGCAACCAAATAAGTAACTTTTTGAAAAAAGGCCGTCTGAACATTCAGGCGGCCTTTTTCTATTGCTTATCTCTTCTCAAAGCTCAAAACAAGTTTTTTGATTAACGCCAAACACTTACATAATTCCCTTTTTAAAACCAAATCAATATGTTGTAAAAAAGTTCAATAAAAAGTCATATTTTTATTCAATAAAATCAATTACTAAATGAATTATTCTAATTTTTTATAATATTCACTAGTAATGTTCCGTTTATCCTGATATTATACCGTTCATCTAAAGACATCCGGTTATCTGCATTACAGACCGTTCATCTGAATTGCTTCAAACCACTTTGTCGGATTTTCCCATGTATGTTGTGTTTCTCCGTATCGAAGGGGTTTGAGCGGTTGAAACCGTATTGCTTAGATATTAAAGCTTCATGCTTTGAAATGAGTGAATTTTTGTTTTAAGTGTCGTAATCTCTTGCTAATTACTCCCAGCTGCAAGAGTTTCAGGGTTGCCCCCTTGGGCAGCCCTTCTTTTTTTATCCTCCATTATTTCAGTAATCGAGCCTTCCCTGTCCTATGCACATAGTCAAAATCGCAGGCAAGGCTGGCCTTCCCCTCAGCCTCCAATCTTCTTCAATTCATTATTCGTCATCACCAGCCAAACCTGTGCATTTTTAACTTGAGCCGCAGTACGGATGGACGCCTCATCCATAATGGAGAATGCTGTAGAAAAGGCATCGGCAACCGCCGCACTCTCCGCCATGACACTCATGCTTTTATAACGCGGTTGGCTTCCGCCTGTACGCGGATCAAAAAGATGGGTAAATTTGCCAGCTTCATCCATTACCGTGCCATAGCCTCCCGATGTGGCAAAGGCTTGGTTTTTCATGGCAATGGTGGTCAGGATTTGGTCTTCTTGGTCGGGATTGCGAATGCTGACATTCCACTCGCGCTGGTTTGCATTATCAAAGCCGTAAATCTCCCCCATATCAATCAATGCCTGGGTAACGCCTTGCTGCTTCAACAATTCGACTACCTTGTCAGTGATATAGCCCTGCGCAATGCCGTTGAGCGACAAGCCCATGCCTTTTTGGGTAAAACGGATTTCTTTGGTATCAAAATCGACTTTGTTGAAATCCACTAATTTGAGCGTGTCTTTGATACTGCGTGCGGATGGCGGCGTTTCGGTTTTTGGGTTTCGCCTGAAATGGTCGGCATACAGATTCCACAAAGGCTGAATGCTGGGATCAAATGCACCCTGTGTCAGCTGATGGATATCTCGGCTGATGCTGAGCAGCTGCAAAAAATCGGATGGCGGATTTTTCAGACGGCCTTCTCGATTTAAACGGCTGATCAGGCTGTCGTCCCGATACAGGCTGAAGATTTTTTCCAATCGTGAGACTTCCGCCAATACTTTGTTGACCAGCATTTCCGCCTGCTTGCGCTCAACGCCGAACAAGCGCAATTCCGCACCCGAACCCAATGCAATGCCTCTCCAAATAACTGGCTGCTCTTCTTGATTCGGGCTGGCCGGATGAGTCGGCTGATTGGTTCTGCGGCTAATGGCAAAGGGAATGCCGACACCGGTGGCAAATGTGGCGGCGATGGCAAGGAAACGGCGGCGCGTTAACGGGGTAGACATAAAGTATTCCTTGGATTTTTTATCTTTACATTGAAAGCCGCATTCATTAAATCATCAATCGGCAGCTTCCAACGCAAAGGCCGTCTGAAACTGTTTCAGACGGCCTTTTATTGATTGTTTTATTTGAAAATGTATTCGTCGGGCATCTCTGCAAAACCGACTACTCTGCCGCCTTTTTCTTTGGCGAATTTTTCAGCCTGAGCCTTGTCGGCAAACGGAAGCGCGTCTTCCGCACCCATGCCGCCGATAAAGCTGCTTTCGATAACGTAATAGGCTTTTTTCGCATCTATCCATTCGGCGTCGGCATTGGGTTTTTCCCAATCTTTGACTTTGCCCATATCGGTGACATAGATGGCATGAATGCCTTTAGGCTCTTCGGGCAGCTTGGTATAGCCGAACATCTGCTTGATGGTGGAAAACCAAACCGGTTTGTCAGGTTTGCCGTTCAAGAAGATTTGCGCTTTAGGGCCGTTGTGTTCGGTCAAATTCATGCTGCAGTAATGACCGACTGCGCTGTCGCTGATTTGTTGGGGCGTAGGCGGAGGGGTATTTTCCTCTTTGCTACAAGCAGATAAAGCAAGGATGGTGAATGCTGTAAATAATATTTTTCTCATATTTGTCTCTTTCCGAAAATCCAGGCGGCTAAGACCAAAGGAATGATAACCCATAATACCTGCGCCGTCAGCAAAACCGGCATAGTCAGGCTGATTTGATCGCTCAAACCGGCCATACCTGCGTACATCGCGGTGTTTTCATAACCGGTCAGGTTGAGCAGACGGTAAATGTCGGAAGGATTGAACAAAAGAATGGTTTCTACAACAGGCGCGGTAATGACTTGTTCGGTATCGGCAACCAAAATACCCAAAAGCGCCATATCAAAAATCACCACAAAAAACAGCCATACACCGATGGCGATACCGGCGGCAGTACCGCGTTCTTTGACTTTCGCGCTAATCAAATAACCCATAGACAAAAAGGCTGCACCAAGAATCACACTGGCAATAATCAAGAGGGCAAAAGGTTTCCATGCGGCAAAATCAACGCCGCCGTTGGCAAGCTGGAGGGTAATGCCTGCCAATCCGTAGCCTGCCGTGGTAGCAAGGGCAAGGATGATGAGATGCCCGATAAATTTGCCGGCAAGGATTTGGTTGCGCGAAATCGGATAGCTCAACAACAGCGCCATCGTGCCGCGTTCGATTTCGCCAATCAGTGCGTCATAAGAGAGCAACATCGCAATCAGCGGAATCAGGAAAATCGACAGACTGGAGAGGCTGACAACGGTAACGGTCAACGGATCGACTTTGACTGTGCCGGTGGGCGAGCTGCCCAGGAAACCCAATGACAGGGCAAGCGCGGCAAGCAGAAGCGCGGCGGCAAGTACCCAACGGTTGCGCAGGCTGTCGCGGACTTCTTTGCCGGTAATAATCCAAACGGGGTTCATACGTCTTCCCTTTTTAAGAATTGTGCGTACATATCGTCAAGTGTCGGGGTATGGATATCGATATAGGCAAGGTTGCCCAAATCACCCAATTCGCTCAAAAGTCCCATACGCTCTTCGGCTTTACATTGCGCCTTATACGACAGGCCGTCTGAAAGCGGCTGCCAACGCTCGCTCAACGGACGCGCTTCTTTCAAACGGACATTGACGGTCAACGGCAAACCACTTTGGACGTGCAATTCATCCATGCTGCCATCTGCAACTTTCACGCCGTTTTTCATGACGATAATGCGGTCGGCGTGGCCATCAAGTTCGGCAAGCGCGTGCGTGCTAAGCAATACGGTTGCACCGCGGCCATTCAGTTCGCGCACGACTTCGTAAAACATTTGGCGTGAAGCCGGGTCAAGGCCTGTGGTTGGTTCGTCAAACAATAAGACTTTAGGCTCACCCAATAAGGCTTGTGCCAAAGCGAGACGCTGGCGCATACCTTTGGAGTAAGTGCCGACACGGCGGCGTGCCGCTTGAGAAATACCGACGCGTTCCAACAACTCACGGTTTTTATTCAAGGGCTGTTTTTTCAGCTTGGCATAGAAATCCATGGTTTCAATGCCGGTCAATGAAGGATGAAGCGCGACGGTTTCAGGTAGATAGCCGATTTGACTGCGAAGCAGTGCGCCTGCCTTGCTGCCGGTACGCTCGCCCAGCAACATGACTTCGCCTTCGGTCGGTGTAATCAGGCCGAGTATCAGCTTCATGATGGTGGATTTGCCTGCACCGTTATGCCCTGCCATGCCGACGCTTTCGCCTGCTTTGAGGACTAAATCGACTTGGTTGACGGCTTTTTGACTGCCGAATTGTTTGGTCACGTTTCTTAATTCGACGTGGTTGGTCATGAATAATTCCTTTGTGCCGTTTCAGACGGCCTCATTCAAAAGGCCGTCTGAAAACATGTTTAATTCAAAGATCCGTTTTCGGCATCGCTCCAATCGGATTGGCGCGTATTGGCTTCGTGCAACAGCTCATCCTTCATGGCTTCGTATTTGGTGCTTGTTTTGTTGCTGATCGGTTTCATCAATGGCTTACTGTCGATGACGCCGCCCGGCAAAATAGCGGGGAACTGAGATTGCGCCCATTTGACAATGCTGACAGCAGGACTGTTCATCAACAGACGGGACACGGGGGCGCGCCAAATGATTTGGTCGATGATGCCGTTCGGTCGATAAGCGTTGTCGCCAAAACCATCGCCATCAAGGTCGAATGTGCTGTTGTCACTCCAATAATTGCCTCGGCCGCCCTCTCCCCAATCAAGGAAACGGGTGCTGACGTATTTAACTTGGCTTTCATTATTGATAAACGAATTATTGAACAGGCTTGTGCCTTCAATGGCTGCGGTAAAGTGAATGCCGATTTGACAGTTTTCAAAATGGTTGTCAAAAATTTTATTGAAGTTGGCGTTATAGGCGAATACGCATTTACCGGCTTTATTGATAATGTTGTCGTTAATATCGGAATAGTTGACGTAGTTGAGCATGATGCCTTGGTCGCGGCTGCCCACGGCGATATTGCCATACACTTTAAGACGCTCTGAGAACATCAACACATAGCCCATATTGTTGCCGACGGAGATGTTGTTGCTAATCTCGCTGTCGTTGGTGTACATATAATGCACTGCAAAACGCAAATCACTGAAACGATTGCCTTTATAGGTATTGTTTGTACTGGTATTGGAGAAAATACCGTCACGGCCTTTGGAAATATCGTTGTCGACGACTTGCGCGCCCGGCGCATTCCAAACCGTTACGCCATTACCACGCTCATTCACGCGCAATGTGGCTTCCCCGACAATCTTATTTTCGCGTACCATCGATTCTGCCGCGCCATGGATGTACACGCCGACAGAGTTGTCCAAAACATTATTGTGTTCAACCAATGCACGCGGAGCCGTTTCCTCGAGGTAAATCCCTGCATCCATGGCCGGCAGGCTCAAACCTGAATTGGAAACTGTCAGATTGCGTAGAGTCACGTCAGGCGCATGAACGGCAATGGTACGCCCGCTCCTGTCGCCGACAATCTTGGCAGAGCGGTCGGCCGGACCTTCAATGGTAATCGGTTTGTCGATATAGAGTTTGGTCTTGTATGTACCGGAGGCAAGCTTGAGCGTATCGCCGGCTTGGGCGCGCGCTAAAGCATCATTGAGATTGTCTTGTGCGGATACGTTGATGACTGCGGCAAAGGCCGTCTGAACCATACTGCCAAGCAGCAATACGAGTGCGGCACGTCGCCATTTGGAACGATGGATTTGTGTGTGCGTCATAATCATATCTCAATTTCAGACGGCCTGTTTTCTACACGGTAAACATATACAGAAACAGGTATTTTGGTGTTATAGCAAAACTGTCTGATGATGGCTTTCATGTTGTGACCATATCGACCGACAAACAACTTTGCTATAAAGGCCGTCTGAAAGAATGTTTTTTCAGACGGCCTGAAGGATTAAATCATCAAACCGAAATTATTTTGGTTTAACAATCATTTGGCCTGACATTTCCATGTGCAATGCGTGGCAGAACCATTGGCAGTAGTACCAGTGTACGCCTGGACGGACAGCCTTGAAGGTTACAGAAGATGTCGCTTGCGGGCTAATCTCCATAGCGATACCGTAGCCTTCCAAAGTGAAGCCGTGAGTCAAGTCCTCAATGGTCTCAACATTGGTTACATATACGGTCACTTCGTCGCCTTGGTTCACTTCAAATTGAGGGATACTGAATGCAGGCGCAACGGCAGTCATGTACACGCGTACTTTGTTACCTTCGCGTACAACTTTAGCAGCTTTTTCCAGCTCAACACCGTCTTTTTGGGCTTGTTCCAAAGCATCTTTCCAGAACCATGGGTCTTTACGATCCCAAGTTTTGCTTGGGTTCACTTTGGAGGCGGAAACCAGACAGAAGTCATGTGGTTCTGCAAACGTCGGGTTGTCGTGAACCAGACGCATTTCGTCGCCGGAGATGTCGATCAATTGGTCACACTCAGGTTTCAGAGGACCTGCGTTCAGGAAACGGTCTTTGGAGAATTTGTTCAAAGACACCAACCATTTACCGTCAGCTTCTTTGGTTTCACCCATGGTAGTGTGGTTGTGACCAGGTTGATAGTGAACGTCCAGTTTTTGTTTAATCGGATCGATTTTCTCGCCTTTGTAGGCTTTAATCGCATCGTCGATGTTCCATTTCACCATTTGGCTGTCGATAAACAATGTTGTATAAGCATTGCCGCGACCGTCAAATGCAGTGTGTAATGGGCCAAGACCCAGTTGAGGCTCAGCTACAACAACATCGCGCTCTTTGATTTTGCCTGCAAACAAATCGTCCAGTTTGCTGACATCCAATACGGTAACGGTTGGAGACAGTTTACCGTTGAGCATGATGTATTTGCCGTCAGGGCTTGCGTTACAGCCGTGAGGAGAGTTAGGAACCGGGATGTAACGAGTGTATGGAGAGTTGGCTTCCGCACGACCATCCAACATTTTCACACCGTTAACTTCTTTGAAGTCGCCTTTTTTGATGCCTTCTTCGATGGCGGCCAGGTTAAATACCACACACCAGTCTTGTTCGTTAGAAGATGCACCTTGTACAGTCAGAGCGCGCTCAGAGTTATAGCAGGTAGAGAAAGAGTATTTACCTTGGTAGTCGGCATCACCGTTGTCCAAGTTACCGTCTACCAATACTTGCCATGCGATGTCCATGGTTTCGCCGTCAATTGCTGTATAAACGGCATTCCAAGTTTTAGGATCATCCCATTTGCCTACGCCGTCAACAGGAACGATATGCTCGCCGTTGGCAAAAACGTAACCGGTTTTCGGATAACGTTGCGGACGCAGACCGTGGATACCTGAAGCATTAGGAATATCGATGATTTTATCGGTTTTCATTACATCCAAACGGATACGGCAAACACGGGTGTTTGCTTTATCGTTGGCATATGCATAGCGACCGTCGTAAGTCTGATCGGTAAAAGACAAGTGTGGGTGGTGCAAGTCGCCGTTAGGGTAGCAACGCAGACCGCTGTCTTGCAGGAATTTACGGGTTTCCGGCGTAATATTTCCGTTCAAAACGCTCAGGCTCTCGTTGGTACGACCCCAACCGGTAGCACTGTCCATATTGAATACAGGGATACGCATCAGTTCGCGCATAGATGGCAAACCGATCAAGCGCATTTCGCCTGATTGACCGCCTGACAGGAAACCGTAGTATTGGTCAAGCTCGCCTGGACCTACTTCGGAAGTTTGTTTGCCCGGTTCGGCAGAATGAGTAGCTGCTTTTTCAGCAGGAGCTGCGCCAGAAGCGGCAGCTTTATCACCCTCACCGTTAGAGCAACCGGCCAAGCCCAACAAACCGGCACCGGCAATACCTGCACCGGAAGCAGCGGCAGTACCTAAGAATGAACGACGGCTTAAGCCGTTTTGTTCTAATTTTTCGTCTGACATACGACACTCCTTGGATAAAATCTGGCGGCCGATTTTTTCAGACGGCCTGCCGATGAAAAACTTTCTAAGTTGGGCTGCCGATACAGCCCTCTTTTTTATTTATAAATTACTACTTGTCAACACTGATTGCTGATTCTTTTTTAACAAACTGAACAACTTGTTCTTGAGCATTTTGCGCTACTGCCGCATCGTGCTGCTCAGATTTTGCCGCCGCTTGTTTTTGTTTTTTCTTATTCGTTGCCACTACTTGAGGACAACGCGTATCGTGGTGATACATTACCTGACAATGCAGACATTGGATACATTCGTTCGGATGAATATCGCCTTCTGGTGCAATGGCCTGTACCGGACATTCGTGTGTACAAATCTGGCATGGGTTACCGCACATTTTATAGCGGCGCAGCCAGTCAAACACACGGAAGCGACCCGGCAATGCGATACCTGCACCCAAAGGACACAGATAACGGCAGAAGAAACGTTCGATAAACAAGCCTGCGATCAGCAAAGCGGCAGCGAACAGAACAAACCACCATTCACGCATAAATTTCAAAATGATTGCAGTTTTAAAAGGCTCAATTTCAGCAAATTTTTCAGCCGTACCCAAATCGTACAGAGAAATTGCCAACAAGGCGAAGAAAATTACATATTTAATCGCACTCAGACGGGTATGCAACAAGTGTGGCACTGTAATTTGTTTCAGACCCAATTTTTTGGCGATACGGTTGGTTAACTCTTGCAATGCACCGAAAGGACACAGCCATCCACAGAATGTACCGCGGTTCCACAACAGCATGGTCGCCGCTGTAAAGAGCCACAGAATGAATACCAGCGGATCCATCAGGAAGAATTCCCAGTGGAACTCAGTCAAAATGGCTGAGAACAACGTCAAAGTATTCACTACTGATAATTGTGCCTGAGCATACCAGCCGATATAAAACAGCGTAAAGATCAGGAAACAGAGGCGGAAACGGTCATACCATTTTTCGTAACGTACAATCCAGTCTTGGAACAGGAATACCAACAGAAGAATTGTCAAAGCAATACCGACAACCACGATTTGACCTTCTTTGGCTTTCCAAACCTGTTTCCAAAGTTGGTTGGAAACACCATCATCACCGGCAGTCGCATCTTCGGCAATACCCGTACTTTCAGGAGCTGAGGCTGCAGCCGCAACTTGCTCAACCGGCGCGCTGATTTCAACCGGCGGTGCTTTAGGATCGTCAACGTAGTAGCCTTTTGGCAATTCGTAATCCAAATCCGCCGTTACAAAAGCTTTATCATTTACGCTCAATACACGTTGAATCATCAATTGCAAACGCCATGGCTCGGCACCATCAAATTCCACACCTTCAGGGATTGCGAACCAAGATACCTCTTTGAATGCAGGTGCACCTTCCGCTGCCAAAGCAACCACACGCTCATGCTGTGCATCAGTAAAACGGAAGCTGGTATCGCCCTGAATCATTTCGATACGGTCAAAGATACCGCCGCGAACATAACCCGAACCTTTCCAAGAATATCGGCCTTCACCGGCAACCATAATAGCCTGTTGACCCGGTTGCAAACGTTTTTGCAGATTATTCCACCCGGCTTCGCCTAAAAGGCTCTTACCGATAGAAGGCTGGCTGACCAAGGCAACATACAGATCAATAAATGTATCATTACCATTGCCCTGCTCTGCATGCTCAGCAACACCGGCTTTACCGCCTTTTTCAAACAGTTTGTTGATATCGTCAACAGAAATATGCAAATGACCAACAGCTTTTTGTTCTAACAGTGCATTCCAAGACTGAATATCTTGTTTATCAAGATTTACAGCACGACGAGGACGGGTTTGAACCGCAGGCTCATTTGCAGCCTGCTCACCAGAAGCAGCTGCCGCATCGGTTTGAACTGCTTTATCAGTACCCAAATGATATTGATGGATTACCGCCTTAACAGAACGCTGAATACTGTCATTGATGACCATCAGGGTTACAGTCGCACCACTAATAATATCCCCTGGCGCGACACCTGGTTGAGGCGGGTTTTTAATAAAATTTAAGCCGATATATTTGTCAATGAATTTATCAACACGGGATTGCGGGATACCGATCAGCATAATTGGCTCATGGTGTTCAACCAATTTTGCTCCCGCAATAGTGCCATCATTGGCCAATGCAACCATTGTATCAATCGGCTTACTCGAATAACCACGCGTATTGACCACATCAGTCGTGATATAAACCAAACCAAGCTGCTCTTCGCCTTTATATACACGAACAACCAAAGGCTTACCTTCAGGTTTGCCGTAGCGATCAGCACCAGGAAAAATTTCAGAAGGCTGAATTTTTGCCAAGAAATCAGGTAAGCGCTCCGCGTAAGCAGGCAGGCTTACTATCATCATAGAAAACACAGCAAACAGCACAAGGATTCGTTTCCAAATGCCACTTAAGCACTTCATTTCAAGACAGGACATGGCTATTCCCGATATATCGATACTCTAAACACTTATATTATATGAATCATCTATCAGCAATAATTTGATTAAAATCAAATTTACAAATCTTAAAACCAAATTCTACATGCTAATAATACTTTAGAACTACAAAAATAAATCTTTTATTAGTAGACATGAAATATAGGAAAATCAACTTAATCCAATAATCACCCTATATTGTTAACTTATTTATAATAATACTCAAAACAATTTCCGAAATTTCATTTAGCATATATTGAATAAAATATAACCTGACTTAAATTTCCATAGGCCGTCTGAAAACGAATATCGAAAATACTTTAACCTGCCCCTGCAATGACAAAATACATTTCTTACAAAAACAAAAAGAGCCTGTATAAAACAGGCTCTTTTTCAGACTAATCTTAAGTCAGATTAGAATTTGTGACGCAGGCCAACAGTACCAGCAGTTTTCTCGTATTTGTAGTCGCCTTTGCCTTCTTTCAACCAACCGGCAGACAGCAGGGCAGAAGTACGTTTAGAGAAGTCGTAGTCAGCACCAACGATAACTTGGTTGTAAGCGCTGTTCTTTTCTTTCACGCCTTCTTCTTTAGCTTTGAAACCGTGAGCGTAAGAAACACGAGGAGTTACGTTACCGAAGCGGTAAGCAGCAGTTGCACCAACTTCAGTACGTTCGTTTTTCTTAGCACCAGCTACGTCAGCTTTGAAGCCTTCGTATTGACCTACAACAGCAACCATCAGGTTGTTAGCATCGTAACCAGCAGTCAGACGGTGAGCTTGGTGATCTTTGTAAGTACCAGCAGCCAAAGTAGTATTGTGGTTGAATGCATCCAAGTAGCCAGCATCCAAGACAGCATGTTTAGCGTAAGAACCAGCATAGCGACCAAAGAAGCCAGAGTTTTCGTAGTTCAGACCTAAATCGTAAGACGCACGGCTTTTCACAGCGTGATCGTATTTGTCGCCAGGGTTAGCATTGTCGCGAGGTTGGAATTGTACGCTTGCGCTGAAACCACCCAATACAGGAGTGTCGTAACGTACAGATACTTTACGTTTATCTACACGTTTGATTTTACCCAATTGCAGAGCGTCTGCGTTAGCTGCACTAGATTCCCATGGGTCAAAGCTATCGCTGCTGTCGTTCAGAGCAGTATTCAAGTTACCGGCACGAACTTTACCGAAACCGCCTTCCAAGCCCAAGAAAGATTCACGGTTTGCGAAACCAGAGTCACCACCGGCGATAGAAGTTTTTTGTTCAACTTGCCAGATAGCATTCAGGTTGTTACCCAAGTGTTCGTGGCCTTTGAAACCGATGCGAGAGCCGTAGTCAGCAATCTCAGTAGCAGTTTTAGAAGAAGTCTTACCCTCTTTTACTTTAGAAATTTCTACGCCAGCTTTGATTTGACCGTACAGAGTCACATCAGCCATAGCTGCAACAGGCAGAGCTGCCAAAGTCAGAGCAATCAGAGATTTTTTCATTGCTGTATTCCTTTTCTATTGTGAAGAAATAACTTAAGCAGACCGGACAATCCGCTTAGGCTTACTTTATCGCTGGAATCAGCGATTCCATGACTGTCACTATAATTGTTCCTCTCTAAAAAAACAAACTTTATTCAATTCCCTCCCACTACCGCAGAAACCAAATAAAGGTAGAGACAACCCAAATAATGGAAATTTATTATTTAAAATCAATGATAAATTTCTTCAAAACCAAGATTTGCATTTTTACAACACTTTATCAATTTACACATCAATCACGCTATTTTGTTGCTTTTATACCAACAATCCGTAGTTAGGCCGTCTGAAAATCATTACCTAGAACGCTCATCCACTCGGGCAAAGATAGCTGCGTCACTCCAAACTCATCAGGATAGTCAACACCTGTTAGATACAGGCCATCTGACATAAAAGTTGGCGGAGCCTTCAATCTACTTTTTGCATGGAAGACCGACTCAAACTCATCCACACTGATTCTGCCACTACCCACATACACCAATGCACCCATAATATTGCGTACCATATGATGTAAGAATGCGTTCCCATGCAAATCAAGGCACAGATAGCGAGAAGTTCCACTAATACTTGCACTATATAGTGTCTTTATAGGGGACTTCGCCTGACATTCAGCAGCTCGAAAACTGGAAAAGTCATGTTCGCCCTCCAATAAGGCAGCAGCCTGCCTCATCAGATTTAAATCCAATTTCAAATGCGTCCACCCTACCCTGCCAACCAATAATGGAGAACGAACCGGTGAAGATTCCAATAAATAACGATAATGGCGGCCATAAGCATCAAATCGGGCATGGAAATGAGGTGCAACTTTTTGCGCAACCAACACAGCAACACCATCAGGTAAATATGCATTAACACCTCGCACCCATGCTTGCTCCGGACGACTTACTGATGTATCAAAATGCACTACCTGAGCAGTTGCATGCACACCCGTATCCGTCCTTCCCGCAACAATAGTATTAATTTGCTCCCCTGCTATTGAAGACAAGGCCTGCTCTAAGGCCGTCTGAACAGTCGGCAAATCTCCAGCCTGTTTTTGCCAACCATAAAAACGGCTACCATCATAAGAGAGGGTCAAAGCCCAACGCTGCACGAGATGCCCTGTTGTATTTGCTTGTTCAGTCATTTCTTATACTTCTTGTAAATTGATATTGTTGCCTACGTTCAAGCAACAAATATTAAAAAGGCGTGATCAATACACGCCTCCATTATGTATTTTAGACGGCCTTCATCTTCAACCATCATATAAAGCTGAAATCTTACCCAACTGACAATAGACTCAGCCAAAATCTTGCTTTTTAATTTACCATAAAAAAGATGCCGTCTGAAACGGCATCTTCACTTAACTGGCACTTATGCGCCAAGTTCTTTCATCAGTTTTTGGGCTTTATGCAGAATATCGCCTTCAGCCTCCTCAATCAGCGCTTGCAATGTTTCTCGAGCCGCTTCAGGATCACCGATTTCGATATACATCTTAGCCAAATCATATTTGGCTTCAAGCGGCGCAGTCATGCCGACTGATTCTGAAACAAAGCCTCTTTCACTATTGCTTTTATCGGCGGCCACTGAAACATCTTCAGCCCCCCATTCCAATGCACCTTCTTCAATCACAAACTCAGAAGCAGATTCTTCTTTCTCTACTTCTTCTTTGGTTTCTTGAATTTGCAAGTCTTGATCTTGCTTGACATCAAATGGCAGCGCATGGCCGTCTGAAGCTTCAGGAGTTTCTACCGTAAACTCGAGTGGCTCTTCATTTCTTGACTCGGAGACTTTTTTCTCTGTCACCAAATCAAACTCAGCAAATGTATTTGCCTGCTCTTCTTTACGTTCCGGCATAACAACAGATACCGGCTGATACGGATTTTCTGGTTCAGGCTCGTACACGCTTTCTGTTGATTCGATATTATCCCAATCAGCATAGCGACGTTGCTCTGTCTCAACATCATGCGTTACTGCACCTGAAAGAATACCTGCCTGACTATTGTCAATCTTACCCAAATCAAGTTTGACATCATCGATATTAGAAGATTCTTCTACTTCATTGATAACCACATCATCTTCGAAATCATCTTCGATAAACAGACCGTCTTGAGTTTTTTCTGACGGCATTACTTTAGTTGCAGCAACCGCAGCAGCTGAAGCAGCAACATTTTTCTGTACAGCCTTCTCTTCATCCTTACGGCTTACAGGCGCTGCTTCTGGTTCGTCTTTGCGTTTACCGGCAGCTTTCAACAACAACCAAGCAGCAATAAGGGCTGCACCGCCTGCCAATAACCATTTCCATAAATTGCCGTCTGATTCGCTTTCTGTTTGCTCCGCGACAGAATCAGTGGTTGCAACAGGCTCAGAAGCCACTACATTTTCTTGAGCATCAGAAGCCATATCTTCTTGAACATCAGACGCAGGAACAGTCGATGCGGCATTTTCATTAACCGCTGCAGATGCTGCTTGCTCTGTTTGCTCAGCTGAAGCTTGTTTCACTTCTTCCTGTTGCTGTGTATTTACACCAGCATCTTTAACCTGGGCTTCAGTTTGAACTTCAGGCTGAACAACAGGTTTTTCAGTTTTAGCTTCTGTTGCATTAGCGGTTTCATTGGCTTTTTCTGTCGCCGTATTGGTTTTAACAGGAGCAGAAGCAGCCAAGCGTTGCAATTCGCTACGGTTTGGAATATTCAGCACTTTACCTGCCAACATACGGTTAGCATTGTTATCGATAAACACATCCGGATTGGCATTTACCAAAGCCTGAATGGTTTGATCCAGGGTCATACCTTGCGGACGGATGCTGGACGCAATGGCAATCAGGGTTTCGCCCGTACGCACCAAATGCTGCCTGCCTGAACGTGCAGCCGTGTCGTTTTTAGCAGAGGCCGTCTGAACCTGTTTTTTCTCAGCCTTACGCTGCACATCCTTACGCGCTTGAGCTGCCTGATTACCTGCTGCTTTATTATTTTTCGTTGCAGGCTGTTGGACATTGCGTGTCGGCTCGGAGAATTGAGATTCAGTAGCCGGACGGGTACGAACAGATGCAGCATCCTTAGAATCATATCCGGCCGGATCGATAATAGCGGTGTACTCACGCGATTGCGCGCCAACACCTACTTGGAAAACCAAAACAGGATCTTTGATGGCTTTAGAAGAGCGGATGGTAACGACTGCCTTATCGCCTGATTTGCGTACCGCCGCGCGCAAATTGCCATTTGAAATAGTGGCCTTACCGCCATTAAGCAGAGCCTGAGCTTCCTCGCCAGTCACAGTGATACTGCCTGTAAAAGGCTCACCCAAATGAGATTGAACATTCAAGCCGCCCAAACCTGCAGAGACACTGAGCGATGTCATTAAAGCGATAGAAGCTGTAATTAATTTAATATTGTGATGTTTTTTCAAAACTGATCCCCTGTTCGGAAATTATGGTACTGACCAATGTGCGCGCATTTAACCATATATTTACTAGATATTACGTCATGATATATTTTTAACCCATTCCTGCCAAGCAATAGAGGCTATTCAGCCTAAAATTCCTTAGCAAATCTATTACTTTTGCATGCTTGTGTTTCTTTTTTACAAATTTCGCCAACCCAAAACAAATATTTCATATAGATATATGTGGTATTAAAGTCATAGGGAAAGGTGCAAAAAAACACATCTCCCTGTATGATTAGCATTTACTCAATTAGTTTCATCATTAACATATGAAGGTTTTGAGCGACTTATTCGCCGTATTCTTATTTTTCATTACATACATCATCACCAAAGACATGATTGCCGCAACAACTGTTGCGGTTATCGTCGGCATTACCCAAGCTGCGCTGACCTTTTGGAAGCACCGCAAACTGGACACCATGCAATGGGTCAGCCTGATTTTGATTGTCTTTTTTGGCGGCGCAACGATTCTGCTGAAAGACAACCGCTTCATCATGTGGAAACCGACCGTTCTGTTTTGGATCGGAGCGATCGTCATGTTGTTCAGCCACCTTGCCGGTAAAAACGGGCTTAAAGCCGTCATGGGCAAAGAAATGCAGCTCCCTGATTTTGTATGGACGCGCCTGACTTATGCATGGATTGGCTTCCTGATTTTTATGGGTGCGGCCAACCTCTTTGTCTTTACGTATTTCCCAGACCAATGGGTCAATTACAAACTGTTCGGCACATTGGGTTTCACAATCATTTTTTCCATCGCACAGGGTATGTATCTGATGCGTTTCCAGCCTAAGGAGGATCAATAATGGAATATTTCATGCTTTTGGCCACTGATGCCGAAGATGTCCACGAAGCACGCATGGCGGCCCGCCCTGCTCATTTGGCACGCTTAGAAGAGTTGAAAGCGCAAGGCCGCCTGCTGACTGCCGGCCCCAATCCTCTACCAGATAATCCCGAACGCGTTTCCGGCAGCCTGATCGTGGCTCAATTTGAATCTTTGGACGCTGCACAAGAATGGGCAGAACAAGACCCTTACGTCGATGCCGGCGTATACGCAGAAGTATTGATTAAACCTTTTAAAGCCGTGTTCAAATGAGCAATATGCGTCAAATTATCGAGGAACGCCTGCAGGCGCTTGAGCCTGAGTTCTTCGATTTTGAAGATGAAAGCCATCTGCATGCCGGCCATGCCGGTAATAAAGGCGGTGGGCATTACGCTATAGTGGTGGTCAGCAACTCATTTGAAAATATTGGCCGCCTCCAGCGGCAACGTATGATTAAGCAGCTTTTACAAGACTTGTTTTCAGACGGCCTGATTCATGCACTCAGTATCAAAGCGGCCACGCCGGACGAATACTTCCATTAAGATTACTACTAAAACTTTGATTTCTAATCATTAATTTATTTTCAATCATTAATTTAAAAGAGAAATACGATGAAAAAAACCTACTTTACTTCAACCTTGATGCTTGCCCTGGCTTCCGGCACCCTGTTTGCCCAAACTTTGGTTACCGTCAACGGTCAAGCCATCGACAGCAGCGTTATCGATGACCAAGTTGCTTCCGTGCGCGCCAGCAACCCGAACGTTCAAGACACTCCTGAATTGCGTCAAATGCTGACCGAACGCCAAGTTATCAGCACTGTTGTTACCCAAGAAGCTAAAAAATTAAAACTGGATCAAAGCGCTGAATTCAAAGCTGCATTGGAGCAAGCGCGTGCCGATGCCGCCAAGCAAGGTGCAGATAAAAAAGCCACATTCAAAACCGAATGGGCAGTTTTCGAGAATGATTTGTTAGGCCAAGCTTTCGCGGCGCATATCGTCCGTCAATATCCTGTTCAAGAAAAAGATGTCCAAGCCGCTTACAACGACTTTAGCAACTTCTACAAAGGTACTCAGGAAGTCCAACTGGGCGAAATCGTGACCGACAACAGCAGCAATGCCCAAAAAGCCATTGCCGATTTGGATGCGAAAAAAAGCTTTGTTTCGGTATTGAACCAATACTCAATTGACGAAGCGGCCAAAAAAGCAGGTGGTATCCCTAAAGCTTATGTTCCGCTTAAAGATTTGCAAGAATCAGCGCCTCCGCTTTACGCAGCTGTCAAAGACCTGAAAAAAGGTGCACACACTAAAACGCCACTGCAAAACGGTAATCTGTACGCCGTTTTCTATGTCAACGACCGCCGTAACGTTACCGTACCTTCTTACGAAGCCGCTAAAAACGAGATTGGCAACGACTTACAGGCAGCCCGTGTTGATGCGGCCATTCAATCATTGCTGAAAAAAGCCAGCATCAAAGTCAACAAATAATATAACGTGCCCGCCGTGATAACGGCGGGCAATAAGGAACTCACATGAACATCAAGCCCAAAACTGCCGTTTTGGCTATCCTCGCCCTATCAACCGTCGGCTTGGCAACTGCCAAAGCACCTGAAATCGATCCCGCCCGTATCGACAGCATGGTCGCCGAAGTATTGAGACAGGCCGATCAACATCCCAACCAGACTGCCAAACCCGATGGTCAGGCAATCCGCAAAGATGTGGTTACACGTTTGCAGACTTTGGAAATTTTGAAAAATGAAGCCATCAAGGCTGGTTTGGACAAAGATGCGGAAGTGCAAAATCAGTTGAAAAACGTCGAAGCTGAATTCTATGCTAACCAATACGCTGCTTATCTAGAACGCCAAACCACGGTTGACGATGCCGAGTTGCGCCGTTTCTACGACCAGCAAACACGCATTATCAAGCTGCAACAAGTCAGCTTTGCTTCAGCAGACGAAGTACGCGCCGCGCAAGAACTGCTGCTCAAAGGCTTGTCATTTGAAGAGCTGATGAAACGCTATCCCAACCCCGAACAGGAGTTCGACGGCTTCATCTCTCCGCAGCAGCTCTCTCCTCAACTGGCTACCGCTTTTGCCGACATGAACCGAGGCGATGTAACGCATGAGCCGATTCAAATAGAAAACCGTTTTTATCTGTTTAAACTCAGTGCCGTAGAGCGTAATCCTAATGCTGAACCTTTCGAACTGGTACGCAATCAGCTTGCCCAAGCTGTCAAACAACAAAAAGTCGAGAATCAGATCGAACGTATCTTGAAAGAAAACGGCATTAATCCGTAAATTGATTCAATGGTTTCAGGCCGTCTGAAACTATATTTGGACTCAGAGGGCGTATCTTACGCCCTTTTTTACAACTCCTTTTATTCAAAAACATCATGCGCGCTGTTATCCAAAAAGTTACCCAAGCCAAAGTTGACGTTTTGTCCGAAGATTCTCGAGAAACCTGCGGCAAAATCAACAACGGATTTATGATATTGCTCGGCGTTACCCACACTGATACAGAAGCAGACGCCAAATACATTGCGGATAAAACCGCCAACCTGCGTATCTTTGAAGACGAAAACGGTAAATTGAATTTATCGCTCAAAGATGTCGGCGGCTCGATATTACTGGTTTCCCAGTTTACCCTTTACGCCGATGCGCGCAGCGGCCGCCGTCCTTCTTTCTCCAATGCCGCACCCGCAGAACAAGCGGATAAACTTTATCAATACACCGCACAACTTCTACGCGAACATGGCTTAACTGTCGAAACCGGCAGATTCCAAACCCATATGCAGGTTTCCCTTTGCAATGACGGGCCGGTCACTTTATTGCTTGACTCGCAAAAAACATTCTAAATCCCATCAAAAAAGGCCGTCTGAAATATTTCAGACGGCCTCTCCATTTCTTATCATGACTAAATCAAGCCTTGCGCTTTCACCCAGGTCACAATATCTGCCTCAACGGCTTCAGGCGAACCCGGATTGTCGATTTTGACACTATATTCATCAGCACCCAACTCTTCCAAAATCTCCAGCTGCGAATCCAGCATTCCGGCTTTCATATAATGCCCCTGACGCGACAGCATACGCTCGAGATTGATTGCTTGAGGCGGAGTCAAATGGATAAAAGCCACCTTCCCTTCTGCACCACGCAGAATATCGCGGTATTGGCGTTTGAGTGCGGAACAAGTAACAATGGAATATTTTTCCCCATTTTTTGCCTGCTCCGTCATCCAGTCACGCAAATTGCCCAGCCAGACGCATGAGAAACTGTTACGCATTACTGCTTCGATTTCGGCAAAATTCTCGATCGAAATTTTTAGTCACATCAAAAGAATTTAAGGCGATAGCGTTTTTATACGACTCCTGAACATCCATCATACTTTTTCTTAAAAACTCTGAAAGTGCCATGATACAAAGGCCGTCTGAAAAATTCTTCAGACGGCCTTAATTCTTAAACTTCTGCCGGCGGTTGCGGTGTATCTTCATCTTCCTGCTGCGTTTTCACTTTGGCAAAGCGGCTGAACCAAATGCCTGCTTCGTAGAGCAGAATCAGTGGAACGGCAAGCAGGGTTTGAGAAATTACGTCAGGCGGCGTGATGATTGCGGCTACGACAAATGCACCGACAATCACATACGGGCGCGCATTCTTAAGCTGTGCAGTCGAAACAATGCCCATTTTTGCAAGCAACACCACAACGACGGGCACTTCAAACGTCGTACCGAATGCAACAAACATGCCCAAAATAAAGGACAGGTATTTGTCGATATCGGTCGCCATATTGACGCCGACAGGGGTTACACCGGCCAGGAATTTGAAAATAACGGGAAACACCAAAAAATAGGCAAACGCCATCCCAACGAAGAAAAGCGTTACGCTGGACAACACCAGCGGCGTAATCAAACGTTTTTCGTTTTGGTATAAGGCAGGAGCGACAAACGCCCAGACTTGATACAGCGTGTGCGGCAACGACAGCAGAAACGCCGCCATTAGAGTAACCTTGACCGGTACAAAAAACGGCGCGATCACATCGGTCGCAATCATGCTGGTATCTTTAGGCAGATTGGCCATCAACGGTTCGGCAACAAAGGTATAGAGCTGCTGGGCAAACGGCATCATGCCCAAAAAGCAGACGACGATACCGATGACGATCCACATCATGCGGCGACGCAGCTCGAGAAGATGCTCGATAAGCGGTTGGACGGGTTGTTCGTTTTGAGGTTCGGACACCGGTTGACTCACTTTTTACTTACGGACGCGCAGTTTGGGCTTGGCGTGGAATTTCGGGCGCATATCGCGTTTGCGGCTCATCGCCTGCTTACGCAAAGAAGTCGTATGCGGCGGAGGAACATCGGCAACAGGAGATTCGACATAGCTGACTTCTACCGCAGGAGCAGGTGAAACCGAAGCTGTCAAATACTCACGCCAAGCGCGGTCTTGCTCGGATTCAGCATTTTCAGCCTCGACAAGCTCTTGGGTTTGCACTGCCCCATCCTGCTCAGAAGCTTGGATTGCACTTTCATGCTCAGCGCCGTTTGAAGCCAGATCAGGCAAAGGGTTGCCCAACTCATCCACACCAAAATCGGCAGGCGTTTTCTGTTCGGGCAGGCGTTCCCACGGCTTGAGGCCGTCTGAAATATCGCTCAGATTTTTTTGTGCATCGTTGCCCAAGTCTTTGATACCGTCGCGAAACTCAGATGCGGCGGTTTCAAATTCCTGCTTCACCTTGCGCAATTCGTCCAACTCAGCCTGAGTGTTGAGTTCCTGCTTGACGTTGTTGACGAATCCTTGCAATTTGCCGACCAAACGACCGGCCGTGCGCGCGGCTTGCGGCAGACGTTCGGGGCCAAGCACTATCAGGGCGACAACGCCGACCAGCAGCAATTCGCCCAAACCGAAATCAAACATGGATTATGCTTTGTCTTCGTCTTTTTTGTGTTCGATGACTTCGTCTTTTTTGGCATCTTTGCCGTCAGTACCTTCGTTCAGGCCTTGTTTGAAGTCATGCACCGCACCGCCGAGGTCTTTGCCGACGTTGCGCAATTTTTTGGTACCGAATACCAAAACGACGATAATCAGTACGATAATCCAGTGCCAGAGAGAGAAGCTACCCATGATAAATCCTTGAATTTGTTAAAAATAGATAATAGTTATGCAGGCGTACCCATGATATGGATATGCAGGTGGAAGACTTCTTGTCCGCCGCCTTTACCTGTGTTGATCAGGGTTTTGAAACCGTCGGTCAAACCTGCCTCATGGGCGATTTGAGGAACTTTCAACATCATTTTGCCCAACAGGGTTTGATGTTCGGCAGTTGCATGTGCCAGTGAATCGAAGTGCACTTTCGGAATCAGCAGCAGATGCACCGGCGCGGCAGGACGGATGTCTTTGAAACAAAGCATCTCATCGTCTTCGTAAACGGTTTGTGCCGGAATATCTTTGGTTGCGATTTTACAGAAAATACAATTATCCATAATGGCTCCAATGGCCGTCTGAAACGGGCGTAACGGGTTTCGACCAAAAAAGGAAATCGTTTTTGCCCCAAGAGACGGATTCTGAAACAGGTCAAATACGGGATTGTAATATAAATTCAAGATTCTTTGCGAGAAGCTTTTTCCACTAATCCCGACAAACCTTGACGGCGCGCAAGCTCGTTGACCACATCTTCGGCGCGCAATCCGTGATGCGCCAATAAAACCATGGTATGAAACCACAAATCCGCCACTTCGTAAACCAAATGTTCGCCACCGCCATCTTTAGAGGCCATCAAGGTTTCACCCGCTTCCTCGATGACTTTTTTCAGAATCTTGTCTTCGCCTTTGTACAGCAGTTGGGCGACATAAGAAGCATCGGGATCGCCGCCTTTGCGCGAATCGATGACGTTTTGAATTTGGGTAAGGATAGTATCGGTCATGGTCGGTTTCTCTTATTTTCTTTCAGACGGCCTTAAGGATGTTTATGTCCGTAGATCGCTTCTTCATCTTTCAACACGGCATCGACTGTCTGCCATGCGCCCTCTCGCCAAACTTTATAAAAACAGCTTTCACGCCCTGTATGGCAGGCAATGCCGCCGTTTTGTTCAATCAGCATGACCACAGCGTCGCCATCACAATCCAGGCGCAATTCATGTACTTTTTGCGTATGTCCGGACTCTTCGCCCTTCATCCATTGTTTTTGGCGGGAACGGCTGTAATAGTGGGCAAACCCGGTTTCTACGGTTTTTTGCAGGGCTTCGGCGTTCATCCAGGCAACCATCAGCACACGGTGTGTCTGCCAATCTTGGGCAATCGCGCAAACCAAACCTTTTTCATCAAATTTTACGGCATTCAGCAGCGTTTCGTTTATGTTCGACATTCGCGTTTCTCTCCAATATTTTCAGACGGCCTTTGGATAGCAATCACAAACGCACTTCGATTCCTGCTTCACGCATGGCCAGTTTCGCTTCGCGGATACTCGCTTCGCCAAAGTGGAAAATACTGGCGGCCAATACCGCATCTGCCTTTCCTTCTTTAATGCCGTCCACCAAGTGTTGTACCGAACCGACGCCGCCGGAAGCAATAACCGGAATATCGACCGCTTCGCTGACCGCGCGTGTCAAAGGCAGGTTGAAACCTTGCTTGGTACCGTCCCGGTCCATACTGGTCAGCAAAATCTCGCCCGCACCGCGCCGCTGCATTTCGACAGCCCATTCCACCGCGTCCAAACCGGTCGGATTACGTCCGCCGTGAGTAAAGATTTCCCAACGGGTGTTTTCGGGGTTGACCGCCTTGGCATCGACGGCAACAACAATCGCTTGCGAACCAAAAAAACCGGCCGCTTCGTTTACCAAATCAGGATTGGTTACAGCGGCCGTATTGATGCTGGCCTTATCGGCACCGGCATTAAGCAGACGACGGATATCGGCAACTGTGCGCACACCGCCGCCAACTGTCAATGGAATAAAAACTTGTGAAGCAACTGCCTCAATAACGTGCAAAATAGTGTCGCGATTGTCGCTGGAGGCAGTGATGTCCAAAAAGGTCAACTCATCTGCGCCTTCATCGTTGTAGCGTTTGGCAACGTCAACCGGATTACCCGCATCGCGCAGACCCAAAAAGTTGACGCCTTTTACCACGCGACCGTCTTTTACATCCAGACAAGGAATAATTCGTTTTGCCAATGCCATACCCAATACCTCTTATCCGTTATCAGGCCGTCTGAAACCGTCAGGCCAAAAATTTGCTCAACCAATCCGGCAAATGTTGCAACAACTGAAAATAACCAATGCCGGCCATCATCGCCAAAACACAGGAAATAATGAAATTGCTGTCAATGCGGCCGACTATGGAAAAAATCAAACCGGCAAATGCCCACACTATCCCATTGAAAATCATCCAATAGGTGTCGATAATCGGCAAATCAAACGCCGTCAGCTGTCGCAGTATCACGGCAATCAGTGTAAACCACAAACTTTCGCTTAGCGGATACACTTCGCGATCGGATGACCAGATAATCCAAAAACCCAAAACAAACGCTTCAAGCATACCAATCCCTTAATAAAATAAGATATTGAGTGAGTTGTTTTTATAATTATTTCAGACAGATTTTTAAGTCTAAGGACTTTGCAAAATGCCGCTTTTGAAGGTATTTTCATATGCGCCAACTCCTGCGCTGTTACCCCTTGCAACGCCCTAATCTGCATAATTAAACGCACTTAGGTCAAGCCAAAGAATCGGCCAGTTTTTGTGCCTGTGCGAAATCAATACTTCCCTCATAAATTGCGCGGCCGGTAATCGCTCCGCTCACACCCTCTTTTTCAACGGCACACAATGCGCGGATATCGTCCAAATTCGTCAATCCGCCGGAAGCGATAATCGGGATATTCACTGATTGAGCCAATTTGACGGTAGCCTCGATATTCACGCCACTCATCATGCCGTCGCGGCCGATATCGGTATAAATAATGCTGTTGACGCCATCGTCTTCAAAACGCTTGGCCAAATCGACGACATGGTGTTCCGTTACCGTTGCCCAACCGTCTATCGCCACCATACCGTCTTT
Organism: Neisseria sp. HMSC068C04; assembly: GCF_001810105.1. Lineage (NCBI taxonomy): Bacteria > Pseudomonadati > Pseudomonadota > Betaproteobacteria > Neisseriales > Neisseriaceae > Neisseria > Neisseria sp. HMSC068C04. Next base: position 12,688 of record NZ_KV799911.1, on the reverse strand, counting down.
GGCATCCAAGCCGACAATAATCTGACCCGGAAATGCCTTACATGCTTCGCGCACAAATTCAGGATTTTTTACCGCGGCCGTACCGATAATCACATCGGTCAGCCCTAAATCCAAATACTTTTCAATGGTTCCCAAATCACGGATACCGCCGCCAAGCTGTACCGGAATATCTTTAGCCACGGCGGCCAAAATTTCTTTAATCGCCGGAAAATTTTGAGGAACGCCTGCAAATGCGCCATTCAAATCAACCAAATGCAAACGGCGTGCACCTTGATTGCGCCAATGCAACGCCATCTCTGCCGGCGAATCGGAAAACACCGTCGCCTGCTCCATCAAGCCTTGTTTTAAGCGAACACAGCGTCCTTCTTTTAAATCAATGGCAGGTATCAACAGCATTTTCTTCTCCTCTACTCAATTTCAGTATATTTTACACAAATTAGCGATTTTTAGCATATTTATGTTAAAAAACCTCAAATCTGCCAATTTAAAAAATTACGCAGCAGCAGCAATCCTGCCTGATGGCTTTTTTCCGTGTGGAACTGTGTGGCAAACACATTGTCCTTACCGACAATACAGGCAAATTCATTCGGATATTCGCTAACGCCTAAAACAATCTCTTCATTTTTCGGCGCAAAATAATAGCTGTGAACAAAATAAAAATACTCGTTCTGCCCAATGTCTTGAAATAAAGGATGCGGACGGGTTTGGCGCACTGTATTCCAGCCCATATGTGGCACTTTCAGACGGCCTCCCTGTGCATCGGTTTGATTGGACAAAAACCGTTTTACTTGCCCTTCAAACCAACCCAAACCATCTGTATCGCCTTCTTCGCTGTGTTCAAACAATAATTGCGCACCTACGCAAATTCCAAAAAACGGCTTGTTTTTCAGGCCGTCTGAAACCGCCTCGCCCAAACCGCTTGCCTTCAGCGCAGACATACAATCCGGCATGGCACCCTGCCCCGGAAAGATTACCTTATCCGCCACCATCACCTCTTCGGGGCGCGAAGTCAGATAAATTTCCGCATTTTGATTGGACAAGACCTGAGCCGCCTGAACAGATTTCAATACTGAATGCAGGTTTCCCATTCCATAATCGACAATCGCTACTTTCATTGCTTCTCCTCAGGCCGTCTGAAAACATTTAATGATTAATATAATAATAAGAATGATTGTAGCAAAAGATGGTTTAAAACAAAATATTGTTGATATACAAGACAAATAATAAAGGCCATCTGAAATCCCAATCGGTTTCAGACGGCCTTTATTCATTCACACGATGCCTTATTCTTCAGATGCGGCTTCTGCTTCTTCTTGAACAGACTCTTCGCTCAACGTGCCTTTGGTAGAAGGCGTTTGACCCATCATGCGCGGATCGTATTCGACCGCCATGCGCAAGGCGCGGCCAAAGGCTTTGAAAACAGTCTCGGCTTGATGATGTGCATTACGGCCGCTCAAGTTATCGATGTGCAAAGTCATCATGCTGTGGTTCACAAGCCCATGGAAAAATTCTTCAAACAAATCGACATCAAAACGGCCGATCAGGGCGCGGGTAAAGTCGATGTTGTACACCAAGCCAGGGCGGCCGGAAAGGTCGATGACTACACGGCTCAACGCTTCATCCAGCGGAACATAGGCATGGCCATAACGGGTAATACCGGCTTTATTGCCAAGCGCTTGTTTCAAGGCCTGACCCACCACGATACCGATGTCTTCAACCGTGTGATGGTCGTCAATGTGCAAATCGCCTTTGCAGGTAATATCCAAGTCAATCAAACCATGACGTGCTACTTGGGCAAGCATGTGTTCAAGGAAAGGAACGCCGGTATCCAAGCGGTATTTACCGGTACCGTCAAGATTGAGGCTGACGGTGATTTGGGTTTCGCTGGTATTGCGGGTAACGGTAACAAAACGGCCTTCAGGTGAAACACCAGCTTCAACTGCTTCGACAGTTTGTTTTTCCAAACGCGCCGCTTCAACCGCTGCTGCTTTTTCTTGATCTTTGCTGTGATCACGGTTCAGCCAGCCTTTGCGTTTGTGCATGCCGGATTCCAACTTCGCAGCCAGGCTCGGACGAATGCCGCGTGCAGACTCATCGCCTGCTTGTTGTTCCAAACGGCGTTTGAGCTGAGATAGAGAAGCGGAGTTTTCATAACCGCACGCACGTGCAAGCTTGGTTAATGAGCCGGCTTCTTCAACCAATAACAGAAAATTGGTCAAATGCAATTGAGCTTTGTTCATGATGGTAGTTTCCTTGGAATCAAAGATTAGGGTAAAGGTTTTTAATAACTGCTAAGACGGCATCATTTTGCGCTGCCGAGCCTATGGTTATGCGGACACACTGATCCAAAAGCGGATGGTTGCCATGCAGTTTTTTAATCAGTATGCGGTTTTGCTTCAATGTTTCAAACAGCTCGTTCGCATCAGGAACACGAACGGTAATAAAGTTGGCTTCGCTTGGAAAAACTTCCAAACGGTTTAATTTCAACAATTCATTCATTACGCGCGAACGCTCATTTTTTAATGTATCAATGTTTTGCTGAATGATTTGATGATGTTTCAATGAGAATTTTGCCGCCGCCAAGCTTAATTGATTCATATTATAAGGAGGAAGAATTTTAGCCAGTTCACCCATAATGCTTGGACTTGCCGCCGCATATCCCATCCGCAAGCCTGCAAAGCCGATTTTACTGATGGTGCGCATTACGACCAGATTTTCGACTTCGCCCGCCCACGGAAGGAAACTGTCATGATGAAACGCACCATATGCCTCATCGACAACCACAATGCCGGTAGCCGCACGAATGACCGCCTCCACTTCTTCTCGCTTAAAGCACACGCCGGTAGGGTTATTGGGATAGGCAATAAAAATTAATGATGGCTGATGTTGCTCGATAGCGGACAAAACGGCAGGGGGATTTAAAGAGAAATCCGGATTTAAGGGAACGCCGACATATTCCATGCCATAAAGTGCGGCATTATGCCGATACATAACGAAACTTGGCTCAACACCCAATATACGCGCATTTGGTTTGGCAACCAGCATAGTCAAAAACTGGATAAGCTCGTCGGAGCCGTTACCCAACGCGATTTCCGCTTTATCGGGAATACCGAAAACCTTCCTCAATTCTTCATAAATGCCGCTCTTGGCAGTATGGGGATACAAATGAATCGGCGCCTGCTTTGCCAAATCCGCCCATTCCGATAATAAAGATTCATACCCAGCGAAAGGATGATGCGGACACTCCATGGCGTCCAACTTAATAAAACCTTCCGGCAAATCGGCAACCTGATAGGCTGTCATTACTTTAATATCATCACGGATAACATCAGCAACGCGATTCATGATTTTCTATCCTCCTGAGATAAAGTATTTAGAATAATAGCACAATCTTTATTAAATATATATATTAATAAGACTATAAAACAAGATAAAGTTTCATTCGTTTGAAGAAAAAACAATAAATCCTTTCTTCAACATCTTTAAGCAATATTCTTGGCTTACCCTGCCTTTTTAGCGGTATAATTTTAAGTTTTCCAGTACGGCTTTACGCCCTCAATATTGTGAACAATACACGCTCCCCATTACCTTATCTTGCAACTTCCGTAAGCCTTATCCTGCTGATTCTGCTTTCCTTGTCATGGGAATTGTGGATCGCGCCATTGCGCGAAGGCGGCTCATGGCTGGCACTGAAAGCCCTGCCCCTGTGCCTGCCGTTGACCGGCATTTTGAAAAAACGCATCTACACTTATCAATACAGCTCCATGCTGATTCTGATTTACTTTGCCGAAGCCTGTATGCGCCTGGCTGACACAACCGTCGCCAGCCGGATTTGCGCCGCCGTTTCCGTATTATTGTGCATTGCCTTTTTCCTTGGCTGCCTTGCATTTATCAAACAACAAAAACACACATCAAAATGACCTACCACACACTTTCAGACGGCCTGACTGAATCTTCAGTGAAAACCTTTTGGCCTTTATGGCTCAGTTTTCTTTGGATTTGCGCCGTCCCTTTTCTCTCACTCTACCGAGTCGGCCCTCTGCCCAGCTTTTATTTGGAAGCCATCTCACTGAGCGGCTCATTGGTACTGACATTGATTAGCGCACACAAAGGCCTGCTGAATATCCGCCTTCCTGCACTCAGTATCGGCTTGTTTGCCATGGCCGCATTTTGGTCGCTCCAAGCGCGCCTCATGCATTCCACCTACCCCGGCATGAGCGACATTACCGCCTGGACCTTTGTTATATTGGCACTGGGCGCATGGTCGGTGCGGGGCTGGATAACAGCTTACGGACAGGAACGCGTCGTCAGTATCTTTGCTTGGTCTTTATTAATAGGTGCAACCATACAGGCCGTCATCGTTTGGTTGCAATTTAAAGGTTGGTCCAACGTAGAGTGGTTGAACGGCATCATTGCCCGAAGCAGCGGTACCGTAAACGGCCAACTCGGTCAGCGCAATCATTTGGGACATTATTTAATGTGGGGCATTTTGGCGGCATCCTATTTGTGGACGGCGCGCAAAATGTCCAATGCAGCAGGTTTTCTGTTCGTATTGGCTTTGACTGCAACCCTCGGCCTTGTCAACTCGCGCACCATCTTGGGCTACATTGCCGCCCTATTCCTGATTACGCCGTTATGGTTTTGGCGTACCCGTTTCCAACACAAACGCGCACTGTGCATTTTCCTTCTGACCGCCATCCTGGCCGCCGCTTTCCAATTCGGCATGGGCAGCCTGTTGGATTTGTTTGGCAACATCAAATACGAAACCGCTGTCGAACGCGCAGGCACCAGCGGTTTTGAAGGCTCCATGCGCCAAATCGAATGGAGCAAGGCATGGATTGCTTTTCAATCCGCACCTTGGTTCGGACACGGCTGGAACAGCTTTGCCCAGCAAACCTTCCTGATCAATGCCCAACAACAATACTTCCCCAACAATATCCTCGGCGTACTGTTTACCCATTCGCACAATATCGTCATGCAGTTATTGTCCGAAATGGGCATTGCCGGCACCTTGCTTGCAACCTTAACCCTGCTTGCAGCCGTATGGCGACTATTGGGACGCAACCAAACACCGGCTTCCCTGTTTTTACTGACCGCCGCCGCCGTCAGCCTCTGCCACAGCATGCTCGAATATCCGCTTTGGTATATCTACTTTCTCACCGTATTCAGCCTGATTCTGTCGCTTACACCTTCTTATCCGAAAGATGTTTCAGACGGCCCTTTATCTACCCGAATCAGACAGTGGGCAGGCGGTATAGCCGCTTTATCGATTTTAATCGGCATGGCAAACCTCAGCTGGGAATATCAAAATCTGACCCAATATAGCCGTGTAGGGGAAACCGACAATCCGCAAACAGTTCAAAATAAAATCGACGGTTTGCAGCAGCTCTCCAAAGAAAGCCCTATGCTTGCCTATTACGCCGATTTAAGTTTGAGCAAACGTGCCGACCCGACCGATGCCTACATCCGCCCGTGGGCAGAAGAAGCCGCACTCAAAGCCCTAACCTACCGCCCCTACTCCAGCGCCTATCAAGTCGGCCTCTACCTCTACCGACAAGGCAAGAAAGAAGAAGGTGCGCAATGGATGCAGGCAGTGCAATATTATTACCCCTATATGATGTATTTCTACGCCGACAAAATACGCAGCCATCCGGTATTCGCCCCTCTGCTGCCCAAACTTTTGTCCGATTGCAAAGATTTCATCAATGCACCGAAACACCAAACTGCCAAATCATGTGACAAACCCTAAACAAAACACACTCAATTGTCAGTTTGTCCTTACAGGCCGTCTGAAAATGTAAAGAGCGACAAGTTTCTATGCAAAAAAGCGCAAAAGCACAGAAAATTACGCTATCAACAAAAGCAGATTGCATGTTAAGATTGAACACAACTCTATTTTAATCGCCGCACCGCCTATTTAGTGCCACGGCGCATACAATCACGAAAAGGAAATTCCATGAGTCGCGTATTACTCGTAGATGACGATGCCCTCTTGACCGAATTACTGACCGAATACCTGACTGCCGAAGGCCTCAACGTCCACAGCGTTCCTGACGGCGAAGCCGGCGTTCAAGAAATTCTGACCGGACAATACGATGTCGTCGTATTAGACTCCATGATGCCTAAAATGAACGGTTTGGACGTTCTGAAAAACGTACGCACCCAAAGCACTGTGCCCATCATCATGCTGACTGCAAAAGGTGACGACATCGACCGTATTATCGGTTTGGAAATGGGTGCGGACGATTATGTGCCGAAACCATGCACACCGCGCGAACTCTTGGCACGTATCAACGCCATCTTGCGCCGCGCACAACACAGCAACGAACAAAACAACGCGCCGAACAGCATTTCTGTCAGCGACGTTGTCCTCTACCCTGCCAAACGCCAAGCCAGCATCAAAGACATTCCGCTTGAATTGACCAGCACCGAGTTCAATCTGCTCGAAGTTTTGATGCGCCATGCCGGACAAGTTGTCAGCAAAGAGACCCTGTCTATCGAGGCACTCGACCGCAAACTGGCTAAATTTGACCGCAGCATCGACGTACACATCTCCAGCATCCGCCACAAATTGGGCGATGCTTCCCTGATTCAAACTGTACGCGGCTTAGGCTACCTGTTTGTTAAAAATTAAAGATTAAACAGATCAATGAAACTGTTTCAACGCATCTTCGCCACATTTTGCGCAGTCATCGTCTGCGCAATCTTTGTGGCGAGTTTTTCATTTTGGCTGGTACAAAACACCCTTGCCGAAAACCAATTCAACCAACGCCGCACCATCGAAACCACATTGATGAGCAGCATCATTTCCGCATTCAACTCACGTGGAGACAGCGGTGCGCGCGAAATTCTTTCCGAATGGAAAAACAATCCGGTTTCCAATGCCGTTTATGTCATTACCGGCGACGATAAAAAAGATATTTTAGGCCGAAACATCGACAGCCTCTCCATTGAGCGCGCCCGTATCTTTGCCATCAACAACCCCGAATCTGATTTGGCACACATCGAATACGACCGTTTCGGCGAAGAATACCTCTTCTTTATTAAAGGCTGGGACAATCATCAAGCCCAACGCCTCCCTAGCCCGCTCTTCATTCCCGGCTTGCCGCTTTCGCCTATTTGGCACGAATTTATCATTCTGTCTTTTATCATCGTTGTGGGGCTCTTGATGGCATACATCCTTGCCAACAACATTACCAAGCCTATTAAAATTTTGGGAGGCGGCATGGACAGAGTAGCCAACGGAGAACTTGAGACCCGCATTTCCCAACAAGTTGACGACCGTGACGACGAATTGTCCCACCTTGCCGTACAGTTCGACAAAATGGCCGAGAAACTTGAAAAACTTGTTGCCAAAGAGCGCCACCTGCTCCACCACGTTTCTCATGAAATGCGCTCGCCGCTAGCGCGTATGCAGGCGATTGTCGGCCTGATTCAATCCCAGCCGCAAAAACAAGAGCAATACCTCAAGCGACTCGAAGGCGAACTGGTGCGCATGGATACTTTGGTCGGAGAATTGTTGACCCTCTCTCGCTTGGAAACTTCCAATATCCCTTTGGAAAAAGAAAACCTCAAACTCGTTCCTTTCCTGACTAACTTGATTGAGGACAACCAAAGCATTGCCCACCAAAACAACCAAAGCGTTACCCTGAGTATTGACCCAAAAATTCCTGAAAATGCCGTAGTCAGCGCCAACGAAGGCTATCTATACCGCGCCTTTGACAACGTGATCCGCAACGCCATCAATTACAGTCCGGAAGGCAGCACCATTCAAACCCATATCGGACAAGACGGCAAAAACTGGATTATCGATGTTACCGACAACGGGCCTGGCGTAGATGAAATGCAGCTTCCGCATATTTTCACTGCCTTTTATCGCGCCGACTCCAGCGCGCACAAGCCCGGTACAGGTTTAGGGCTTGCCTTGACGCAACACATTATGGAACAGCACTGCGGTAAAATCATTGCTGAAAATGTCAAACCCAACGGCCTGAGGATGCGTTTTATCCTTCCTAAAAAGAAAGCCGGAGACAAAAAAGAAGTCTAAAAATAAGGCCGTCTGAAACTTTTCAGACGGCCAAAAACACAAATAAGGAACCATCATGAGTGCAACCGTCCAAACCGGCTACTTCTTCATGCCTGAACACATCATCCTCGTCGGCGCCAGCGAACGTCCGCAAAGCCTTGGCGAACGCATTTTCAGCCACCTGCTCGGTTCCTCATATCAAGGCAAAATCACCCCCGTCAATCTTCGACACAGCAGTGTCGCAGGCATTCCCTCCTACTCCAGCCTCAGCAAAATCCCGGGCCAAGCCGATTTGGTTGTTGCCGTTATCCCGCCCGACCATTACGACTCGCTGTTCAAAGCCTGCCGTAAAAAAGACCTGCGCCACATTATCCTGATTCAAGATTGGGAAAACCTACCACCCGAATCCTGTAAAAACGCCCGTTCCATCATTCAAAAACATCACGGCGACGAATTAAACATCAGCGCGTGCAATAGCGCAGGCATCCAACTCCCCTCGCTCAACCTCAACATCGGCACCCAAGCCGACTATCCGGCCGGCCATATCGCTTTACTGACCGGCCACAGCACCGTCAGCCGCAACATCAACCACCTGCTGAACACGCTGCACCAAGGCGTATCACGCCACATCAGCCTCAACTATGACCTAAGCCCCACCACATCCGCCGACTGGCTCAACCGCTTCGGCCACAACCGCCATACCAAAGTTGCCGTTACCCACTACAATCCGGCCGAAAACCAACGCGAGCTGTTCAGTGCCATCCGCCACTTTACACGCCACACTCCGCTTATCCTGTTGTCCACACACTACACCGACAACACAGACAAAGCCATCCTGCGCAGCCTCAGCCGCCATTGCAATTTCCAACTGGTATTCAACACCTCCGAACTGGAAGCAGCCCTAAAAGCCCACCTTTCCAGCATTCCCGTCATTACTAATCCCACCATTCTGTCCGACACACCGATAGAATGGCTGCGCACTACCGCCGATACCTGCGAATTGACCCTCGACCTCCCAACCGATGTACCATCCATCCGACAAGGCTGCATCGGCAGCAGCCCTACGCCTGCACGCATCCACCGCTTGGCACTCGAACAATTACAAAATCCACATACTCAAGCCCTGCTCGGCATTATTTCGCCAGATACGCCGGATGCGTACAGCATTCATCAAACTCTGGATAATTTGGCACAAAAAACCAGCAAGCCCATTCTCGTCAGCTATCGTTTTTCAGACGGCCTGACTCGGTTTAACACGCCGGAAGAAGCCTTACTGACACTTTATTTCCGCAATCAAACCGCCTATTTGCAACAGGTGCAAAATACCCCTGCACCAGCCAAAACAGGCCGTCTGAAAACACCTAAAAGCAAAAATATCGATAAAGCCATTGCATCCAGCCAAACCGAACTGATGGCGGAAGCCCTATATCTGCCTCCGTGCCAAACCCAAAAACACAACGCCGTCCAGTTCCGGTTCAGCCGTCATGCCATTTACGGCAACATCCTTACCGCCCATTATAACGGCAAAACCGAAGCCGCATTACCTCCCTTTACCACACTCGATATCCAGCGTTTAAGCCAATTTGCAGAACTCGACAACACGTCCGTTCTCAATCAATTCCTGCATTCCCTAAATACGCTTATCCACAACAACCAACATATCGGCGACATTATCCTCAACTACAACGGCAGCCTATACAGCAGTACCATTATTCCCGAGATCGTGGAAAAACCTGTTGCACCAACAACCAAAATCCCCAAAAAAGCCGTCCAAACATTGGAACAGGCCGCCGCCAAAATGCAAAGCGCCGCCGCCTACCTCCAACAAAAAAATCCGGCCGCAGCTGAATTCCTACGCAACACTGGCGAAGCCGCTTCCGAACTGTTGCACCCTAAAACCGAAACGCCCGAGATACAAAACGTACTCGCACCCTATCCGAGCCAAACCGATACCTTTGTCTTGCCCAACGGCAACACACTGCACATCCGCGCACTAGAGCCTGAAGATGCCGAAGCCAAACAAAAATTTGTCCGCCTATTACCGGCGGCCGACCGCTATACGCGCTTCATGACCCATACCAACGAGTTGCCGCTGCCCACACTCGCACGGCTGACCCGTCCCGATTTTCATACCGAATGCGCGTGGGCCGCCTTCGCTTCAGACGGCCGTATCGTCGCAGTCAGCCGCTACAGCCGCATCAATCGCAATGAGTGCGAGTTCGGCATTACTTTGGCACCAGAAGCACGCAAAACCGGCCTGGCCGGCAAAATGATGAGCCTCATTATCCAAACTGCCACACAGCAAGGTTACCAAACCATGAATGCGGAAATCCTCAAAGAAAACGCACCGATGCTCAAACTCGCTGAAAAATCAGGCTTTACCGTCACCCCATCTGAAACCGACCGCGGCCTGTATCAAGCCAGCCTCGATTTGAACGAATGGCAAAACAGCAACAAAAACAAATAAAAACTTGCATAACCCGTGTGAAATATCCTAAAATTAGCGGTTTCTATATATCCGCATTTTTCAAAAGGACTCAAAATGGTAGTTATCCGTTTGGCTCGCGGCGGCTCAAAACACCGCCCTTTCTTCAACGTAGTCGTAACTGACTCTCGCAACCGTCGTGACGGCCGCTTTATCGAGCGCGTAGGTTTCTACAACCCCGTTGCCAACGAAAAACAAGAACGCGTACGTTTCGACGCAGACCGCATCAACCACTGGGTTGCTCAAGGCGCGAAAGTTAGCGATGCAGTTGCCAAACTGATTAAAGAGCAAAAAATCGCTGCTTAATCAGCCGAAACGACCATGACAGACACTCAAAAACGGGTAGCCATGGGCTACATCAAAGGCGTATTCGGCATTAAAGGCTGGCTTAAAATTACCGCCAATACCGAATATACCAACAGCCTGCTGGACTACCCCGAGTGGCAGTTGTGCAAGGATGGCAAAACCCTGAATGTTGTGCTTGAGGCAGGTAAAATTGTCAATGGCGAACTTCAGGTCAAATTTGAAGGTATAGACGATCGCGACCAAGCATTTGCCTTGCGTGGCTATACCATCGAAATTCCCAGAGAGTCATTCGCCCCTACTGAGGAAGACGAATACTACTGGGCAGATTTAGTCGACATGACCGTCATCAACAAAGAAAACATCGTCCTCGGCAAAGTCAGCAACCTGATGGAAACCGGTGCAAATGATGTTTTGATGATTAAAGGCGAATACGGACAAATCCTGATTCCCTTTGTCTCCAACTATATCGAATCTGTCGATACCGACAGCAAAACCATTATCGCCGACTGGGGTTTGGACTACTGATGCTGATTCAAGTCATCACCATTTTCCCGGAGATGTTCGACAGCATTGTCGAATATGGCGTTACAGGCAGAGCAAGAAAACAAAATCTTTGGCAGTTTCAAGCCATCAATCCCCGAAAATTTGCCGACAACAAACTTGGCTATATCGATGATCGCCCCTTCGGAGGTGGTCCGGGAATGATTATGATGGCGCCGCCGCTTCAAGCGGCAATTGAAGAAGCCAAAGCAAACTCGCAAAAACCTGCCAAAGTAATTTATCTCAGTCCGCAAGGTCAGCCGCTGACACATAAAAAAGCTGCAGAACTTGCCGAACTGCCCCATCTTGTTCTTCTATGCGGACGCTATGAAGGCATAGATGAAAGACTGCTGCAAAGCAGTGTGGACGAAGAAATCAGCATTGGCGACTTTGTCGTCTCGGGCGGTGAATTACCCGCCATGATGTTGATGGATGCCGTCTTAAGATTGGTTCCGGGTGTATTGGGCGATATACAGTCAGCCGAACAAGACTCGTTTTCAGACGGCCTTTTAGACTGTCCTCATTACACCAAACCCATAGAATTCCAAGGCATGATGGTTCCCGAGGTCTTACGCTCAGGAAATCATGGCTTGATTGCCGAGTGGCGATTGAAACAATCGCTGCGACGCACTTTAGAGCGCCGACCTGATTTATTGGAAAAGCGCAGTTTAATCCCAAAGGAATCCCGCCTCTTAAAAGAAATCTTGCAAGAGCAACAGGAAATCCAATCATAACCTAGGAAAAACAAATGAACTTGATTCAACAATTAGAGCAAGAAGAAATCGCTCGCTTGAACAAAGAAATCCCTGAATTCGCTCCAGGCGACACCGTTGTCGTATCTGTACGTGTAGTTGAGGGTTCTCGCAGCCGTCTGCAAGCATACGAAGGTGTTGTTATTGCTCGCCGCAACCGTGGCCTGAACAGCAACTTCATCGTTCGCAAAATCTCTAGCGGCGAAGGTGTAGAACGTACTTTCCAACTGTACTCTCCTACCGTAGAAAAAATCGAAGTTAAACGCCGTGGTGACGTACGTCGCGCCAAACTGTACTACTTGCGCGGCCTGACCGGTAAAGCAGCTCGCATTAAAGAAAAATTGCCTGCTCGCAAAGGTTAATAGCCTTCATCAAAAACCCACTTCAATGAAGTGGGTTTTTTGTTTTTTATACAAAAACTCCTTGTCTTTCTTACACAATCCTGCAAGCTAATCACAATAAACACTTCACGCATAAACTTAAACAGAATCGTAACCTCCCTACCTCTTTTAACCTTTATACAAAAGGCCGTCTGAAACAAAAGATTCAGACGGCCTGAGACCTTTGCAAAATTCCTTT
>NZ_KV799910.1:0-788 GCF_001810105.1 Neisseria sp. HMSC068C04 | reverse complement strand
AACCACCGTCTACCACTGGCAGGAAGACACCCTTACCATTGAAAGCACAAACGGACGAAACACCCATTACCTGTTCGAACCCGGTACATTCGAACCGCTGGCACAATTTCAGACGACCTCGCCAATAGGTATAGAAAGGGGAGTCTTACAGCTACGACCCTAAAACTGATCCGCTGCTGAAAATCCCACCCGAACCCCAAAAGCAGTCCAAAGCGCAGCCCGACTTGGTTTATTACCAACTTGACCATCTCGGTAAGCCGATTGCTGTACACAATACAAAAGGCAAAGCTGTATGGACGGCCGAATACGAAGCATTGGGTAGAATCCGTAACAAAACCGTTTCAGACGGCCCCAAAGTTAACGTTCCGTTCCGTTTCCAAGGTCAGTATTACGACGAAGAAAGCGGCCTGTACTACAACCGTTTCCGCTATTACGACCCTGAAATCGGGCGGTTTGTGAGTCAGGATCCGATTGGGTTGCAGGATGGGATGAATCTGTTTGAGTATGCGCTGAATCCGGTTGAGTGGACAGAGCCGTTTGGGTTGTTGGTAACACCACACTATACAAAGGGGCTTAACGGGAGGGTAGAGCGTGTACAGGCTACAATTACAAAGGATGATTTAGGCAAAGGGACTTATCAGAAGGAATAGAGATTAGCAAGTACAATGCTAATCTCATAAATTTAACATAATATAAATTATGTAGTTTTTCCCTATACCTAACAATCGCCGTTGTTTATTCCTGTTTGTTAACTATTAGTTAATCTTAAAAGATTCCGTATAGTACTC
>NZ_KV799909.1:0-16009 GCF_001810105.1 Neisseria sp. HMSC068C04 | reverse complement strand
TAGGCGTATTGCTGCGTGGTACCAAACGTGAAGATGTTGAGCGTGGTCAAGTATTGGCTAAACCAGGTACTATCACTCCTCACACCAAATTCAAAGCAGAAGTATACGTACTGAGCAAAGAAGAGGGTGGTCGTCACACTCCATTCTTCGCTAACTACCGTCCACAATTCTACTTCCGTACTACTGACGTAACTGGTGCAGTTACTTTGGAAGAAGGTGTAGAAATGGTAATGCCAGGTGAGAACGTAACCATTACTGTAGAACTGATTGCGCCTATCGCTATGGAAGAAGGTCTGCGCTTTGCGATTCGCGAAGGTGGTCGTACCGTAGGTGCTGGTGTGGTTTCTTCTGTAATCGCTTAAGTTTAGAGGCCAATAGCTCAATTGGTAGAGTATCGGTCTCCAAAACCGAGGGTTGGGGGTTCGAGACCCTCTTGGCCTGCCAAATAAAAAATTAACCGGCCTTGTGCCGGTTAATTTTTTTGTACTTAAGTTTTAAGATTATTTGGAATTAATTAATGGATCAATGCCACTATCTAAAATGAAGGCGGGTGGGGTATTGATAAGTGAGTAAAGATGACAGAACATCCGTCTGGACGCAAAGAAGACCATCAGAAAAAGGAAGTTGTGGTAAGTAATAAGCCGGCTCCTGAAAAGAAAGAAGGTCTGTTTGCATATTTTAAGAGCTCTTGGACTGAGTTTAAGAAGGTAGTTTGGCCGAGCCGTGATGAAGCGGTCAAAATGACTGTATTTGTGATTATCTTCGTTGCAGTTTTAGCAGCCTTCATTTATGCGGCAGATACAATTATTTCATGGTTGTTTTTTGATGTTTTATTAAATAGGAAAGGGTAAAGATGTCAAAGCGTTGGTATGTGGTACAGGCCTATTCCGGTTTCGAGAAAAATGTTCAAAAAACATTGAAAGAGCGTATTGCTCGTGAAAACATGGAAGAATATTTCGGTCAGATTCTTGTTCCTGTAGAGGAAGTGGTAGATATCAAGAATGGCCGAAAAACCATCAGTGAGCGTAAATTCTATCCAGGCTATGTGTTGGTTGAAATGGAAATGACCGATGACTCATGGCACTTGGTTAAGAGTACCCCTCGAGTAAATGGTTTTGTAGGTGGTAGCGGAAATCGTCCAATCCCAATTTCTCAAAAAGATGCAGATGCTATTTTGCAACAAGCCAAAACAGGTGTTGAGAAGCCAAAACCAAAAGTTGAATTCGAGGTTGGTCAGCAGGTTCGTGTGAATGAGGGTCCATTTGCTGATTTCAATGGGATTGTTGATGAGGTTAACTACGAGCGTAATAGACTGCGTGTTTCAGTTCAGATTTTTGGTCGTGAAACACCGGTTGAATTAGAGTTCGGTCAGGTTGAAAAGATTTAAGTGGTTTAATTCGCTTGAAAAATTTTTTTTAAGCGAATATAATCGCAAATTCTGTTTGGGAAGCGGAATGGTTCCGCGTTATACCCGTTTTTAGGAGTCCTTAAGTGGCAAAGAAAATTATCGGCTACATCAAACTGCAAATTCCTGCAGGTAAAGCCAATCCATCTCCCCCAGTTGGTCCTGCTTTGGGTCAACGTGGTTTGAACATCATGGAATTCTGTAAAGCATTTAATGCTGCAACCCAAGGTATGGAGCCTGGTTTGCCAATTCCAGTCGTGATCACTGCATTTGCAGATAAATCATTCACATTTGTGATGAAAACCCCACCAGCTTCTATCTTGTTGAAAAAAGCTGCTGGTCTGCAAAAAGGTAGTTCTAATCCTCTGACTAACAAAGTGGGTAAATTGACCCGCGCTCAGTTGGAAGAAATTGCTAAAACTAAAGAGCCTGATTTGACTGCTGCTGACTTGGATGCGGCTGTTCGTACTATCGCCGGCTCTGCTCGCTCAATGGGCTTGGATGTGGAGGGTGTTGTATAATGGCTAAAGTATCTAAACGCTTGAAAGCTCTGCGCTCTTCTGTTGAAGCTAACAAACTGTACGCAATCGATGAAGCAATTGCTTTGGTTAAAAAAGCTGCTACTGCTAAATTCGACGAGTCTGTTGACGTATCTTTCAACTTGGGTGTTGATCCTCGTAAATCTGACCAAGTTATTCGTGGTTCAGTCGTTCTGCCTAAAGGTACCGGTAAAACAACTCGCGTAGCTGTATTTACCCAAGGTGCAAATGCAGATGCTGCTAAAGAAGCTGGTGCAGATATTGTCGGTTTTGAAGATCTGGCCACTGAAATCAAAGCTGGTAACCTGAACTTTGACGTTGTTATTGCTTCCCCTGATGCAATGCGTATCGTTGGTCAATTGGGTACTATCTTGGGTCCTCGTGGTTTGATGCCAAACCCTAAAGTAGGTACTGTTACTCCTAACGTTGCTGAAGCAGTTAAAAATGCAAAAGCAGGTCAAGTACAATACCGTACAGATAAAGCCGGTATCGTTCATGCAACTATCGGTCGTGCTTCTTTCGCTGAAGCTGACTTAAAAGAAAACTTCAATGCGTTGCTGGATGCTATCGTTAAAGCCAAACCTGCTGCTGCTAAAGGTCAGTACCTGAAAAAAGTTGCTGTATCCAGCACTATGGGTTTGGGTGTTCGCGTTGATACTGCAAGCGTGAACAACTAAGAAATTTTCAGGTGATCCGGTCTTCTGGATTGCCTGAATTTGGGCTACTTAAAATTAAGTAGATGTCCAAGACCGTAGGGATCGTAAGATTTAATCGTAACTGCCCTACGCAGACGGTAGTCCTGAAACACATTGCAAGATTGCTTGTAAGATGTCTTTTTAGGTTACCGCGCTGGTGGGATATCATTTCGGTATCCTGTTTATAAACAGTGGGAGGTAGACCTTGAGTCTCAATATTGAAACCAAGAAAGTGGCCGTAGAGGAAATTAGCGCAGCAATTGCTAACGCTCAAACTCTCGTAGTCGCTGAATATCGCGGTATCAGTGTTTCCAGCATGACTGAGCTTCGTGCGAATGCACGTAAAGAAGGCGTTTACTTGCGCGTTCTGAAAAATACTCTAGCTCGTCGCGCAGTAGAGGGTACTTCATTTGCAGGTTTGGCCGATCAAATGGTTGGTCCATTGGTTTACGCTGCTTCTGAAGATGCTGTTGCTGCTGCTAAAGTGCTGCACCAATTCGCGAAAAAAGATGACAAAATTATCGTTAAAGCTGGTTCTTACAATGGCGAAGTGATGAATCCTGCTCAGGTTGCTGAGTTGGCTTCTATTCCAAGCCGCGAAGAGCTGTTGTCCAAACTGTTGTTCGTTATGCAAGCTCCTGTATCAGGCTTTGCACGTGGTTTGGCTGCTTTGGCAGAGAAAAAAGCTGGCGAAGAAGCCGCTTAATCGATTTTGTTTCATTTAATCAATTATTTTTTAATACAATATTTGGAGTATAAATAGCATGGCTATTACTAAAGAAGACATTTTGGAAGCCGTTGGTTCTTTGACCGTAATGGAATTGAACGACCTGGTTAAAGCTTTTGAAGAAAAATTTGGCGTTTCTGCTGCTGCAGTTGCAGTTGCAGGTCCTGCGGGTGCTGGTGCAGCTGCTGCTGAAGAAAAAACTGAATTCGACGTAGTATTGGCTTCTGCCGGTGATCAAAAAGTTGGCGTGATCAAAGTTGTCCGCGCTATCACTGGTCTGGGTCTGAAAGAAGCTAAAGACATCGTTGACGGTGCACCTAAAACTCTGAAAGAAGGTGTTTCTAAAGCTGAAGCTGAAGACATCCAAAAACAACTGGAAGAAGCCGGCGCTAAAGTCGAAATCAAATAATTTGATGCTTCCTATGAAGGCTGGCAGTTTTCTGCCAGCCTTATTTTGCTTCTTAAAATAAGCATCAGGCATTGTTTACATTTATTTGCATAGTCTTTATGAAACCATTGCAAATAAATGTAAATATCAGGTTGATGCATGCCGTTGTTTCAGACGGCCTATTATTTAAAATTGCTTTTCGGAGTGTATATGAGCTATTCGTTTACCGAGAAAAAACGTATCCGTAAGAGTTTTGCAAAGCGAGAGAATGTCTTAGATGTTCCTTTCCTGCTGGCAACCCAAATTGATTCTTATGCGAAATTTTTGCAGCTGGAAAATGCTTTTGACCAACGCACTGATGATGGTCTGCAAGCAGCATTTAATTCTATTTTCCCGATTGTGAGCCATAACGGTTATGCGCGATTGGAGTTTGTGCATTACACATTGGGCGAGCCTTTGTTCGATATTCCTGAATGTCAATTGCGTGGCATTACTTATGCGGCCCCATTGCGTGCCCGTATCCGTTTGGTAATTTTGGATAAAGAAGCATCTAAGCCGACTGTAAAAGAAGTTCGTGAAAACGAAGTGTATATGGGCGAAATCCCATTGATGACGCCAAGTGGCTCTTTTGTCATCAATGGTACTGAGCGTGTGATTGTTTCCCAGCTGCACCGTTCTCCTGGCGTGTTCTTTGAGCATGACCGTGGTAAAACACATTCTTCCGGTAAGTTGTTGTTCTCTGCTCGTATTATTCCTTACCGTGGTTCATGGTTGGATTTCGAATTTGATCCAAAAGATTTGCTGTATTTCCGTATCGACCGTCGCCGTAAAATGCCGGTTACGATTTTGTTGAAAGCTTTGGGCTACAACAATGAACAAATCTTGGATATTTTCTACGACAAAGAAACTTTCTATTTGTCTTCAAACGGTGTTCAAACTGATCTGATTGCAGGCCGTCTGAAAGGTGAAACTGCCAAAGTTGATATCTTGGATAAAGAAGGTAATGTACTGGTTGCCAAAGGTAAACGCATTACTGCGAAAAATATCCGTGATATTACCAATGCAGGCTTGACTCGTTTGGATGTAGAGCCAGAAAGCCTGATAGGCAAAGCATTGGCTGCTGACCTGATTGATCCGGAAACCGGCGAGGTATTGGCGTCTGCTAACGATGAAATTACAGAAGAACTGTTGGCTAAACTTGATATCCATGGCGTAAAAGAAATTACGACCCTTTATATCAATGAATTGGATCAAGGCGGCTACATCTCCAGCACTCTGCGTACAGACGAAACTGCTGATCAGCAGGCTGCACGCGTAGCGATTTACCGCATGATGCGTCCAGGTGAACCGCCTACCGAAGAAGCTGTTGAGCAGCTCTTCAACCGCTTGTTCTTCAGTGAAGACAGCTATGATTTGTCTCGCGTAGGCCGTATGAAATTTAATACGCGCACATACGAGCAAAAATTGTCTGAAGCACAACAAAACTCTTGGTATGGCCGTTTGCTGAACGAAACTTTGGCTGGCGCAGCTGAAAAAGGTGGTTACGTTCTGAGCGTTGAAGACATTGTTGCTTCGATTGCTACATTGGTTGAACTGCGTAACGGTCATGGCGAAGTAGACGATATCGACCACTTGGGTAATCGTCGTGTTCGTTCTGTGGGTGAGTTGACTGAAAACCAATTCCGCAGTGGTTTGGCTCGTGTAGAACGTGCAGTTAAAGAGCGTTTGAACCAAGCAGAATCTGAGAACTTGATGCCGCATGACTTGATCAATGCAAAACCTGTTTCTGCCGCGATTAAAGAATTCTTCGGCTCCAGCCAATTGAGCCAATTTATGGATCAGACCAACCCATTGTCTGAAGTAACCCATAAACGCCGTGTATCTGCATTGGGCCCTGGCGGTTTGACTCGCGAACGTGCAGGCTTTGAGGTGCGAGACGTACACCCGACCCATTATGGACGTGTATGTCCTATTGAAACACCTGAAGGTCCAAACATTGGTTTGATCAACTCATTGTCCGTTTATGCGCGTACCAATGATTATGGCTTCTTGGAAACCCCTTACCGCCGTGTTGTCGATGGTAAAGTAACTGAAGAAATCGACTACTTGTCTGCTATCGAAGAAGGCCGTTATGTAATTGCACAGGCGAATGCCGATTTGGACAAAGATGGTAATCTGATTGGCGACTTGGTTACTTGTCGTGAAAAAGGCGAAACCATTATGGCAACGCCTGACCGCGTTCAATATATGGACGTGGCAACCGGTCAAGTGGTATCAGTTGCAGCATCTCTGATTCCATTTTTGGAACATGATGACGCGAACCGTGCATTGATGGGTGCCAACATGCAACGTCAGGCCGTACCGTGCCTGCGTCCTGAAAAACCAATGGTTGGCACTGGTATCGAGCGCTCTGTTGCCGTTGACTCTGCAACAGCAATCGTTGCCCGCCGTGGCGGTGTGGTTGAGTATGTAGATGCCAACCGCGTCGTCGTTCGTGTTCATGATGATGAAGCGACTGCAGGTGAAGTGGGTGTCGATATTTACAACTTGGTTAAATTTACCCGTTCTAACCAATCTACCAATATCAACCAACGTCCGGCCGTAAAAGCAGGCGATGTGTTGCAACGTGGCGACTTGGTAGCCGACGGTGCATCTACCGACTTGGGCGAGTTGGCTTTGGGTCAAAACATGACCATCGCCTTTATGCCATGGAACGGTTACAACTACGAAGACTCGATTCTGATTTCAGAAAAAGTGGCTGCGGACGATCGTTACACTTCGATTCACATTGAAGAGCTGAACGTTGTCGCACGTGACACTAAATTGGGTGCAGAAGACATTACCCGCGATATTCCGAACTTGTCCGAACGTATGCAAAACCGTTTGGATGAATCCGGTATCGTATATATCGGTGCAGAAGTAGAAGCCGGTGACGTCTTGGTAGGTAAAGTAACACCTAAAGGCGAAACCCAACTGACTCCTGAAGAAAAACTGCTGCGTGCCATTTTCGGTGAAAAAGCATCTGACGTAAAAGATACTTCATTGCGTATGCCTACCGGCATGAGCGGTACCGTTATCGATGTTCAAGTCTTTACTCGTGAAGGCATTCAACGCGACAAACGTGCTCAATCCATTATTGATTCTGAATTGAAACGTTACCGTCAAGATTTGGGCGATCAATTGCGTATTTTCGATAATGACGCATTCGACCGTATCGAACGTATGATTGTGGGTCAAAAAGCCAATGGTGGTCCGATGAAGCTGGCTAAAGGCAGTGAAATCACTACTGAATATTTGGCAAGCCTGTCCAGCAAACATGATTGGTTTGACATCCGTCTGGCTGACGAAGACTTGGCCAAACAGTTGGAACTGATTAAATTGAGCCTGCAACAAAAACGCGAAGAAGCGGATGAGTTGTATGAGATTAAGAAGAAAAAACTGACCCAAGGCGACGAGCTGCAACCGGGCGTACAAAAAATGGTGAAAGTATTTATCGCCATCAAACGCCGTCTGCAAGCCGGTGACAAAATGGCGGGTCGCCACGGTAACAAAGGTGTGGTATCACGCATTTTGCCAGTGGAAGATATGCCTTACATGGCTGACGGCCGTCCGGTAGACATTGTACTAAACCCATTGGGCGTACCTTCCCGTATGAACATCGGTCAGATTTTGGAAGTTCACTTGGGTTGGGCGGCAAAAGGTATCGGCGAACGCATCGACCGTATGCTGAAAGAGCAACGCAAAGCCAGCGAGCTGCGTGAATTCTTGAACAAGCTGTACAACAGTAGCGGTAAGAAAGAAGATTTGGACAGCCTGACAGATGAAGAAATTATCGAATTGGCTTCCAACCTGCGTAAAGGTGCATCTTTCGCCTCTCCTGTATTCGACGGTGCGAAAGAGTCTGAAATCCGCGAAATGTTGAACTTGGCTTACCCAAGCGAAGATCCTGAGGTTGAGAAACTGGGCTTTAACGACAGTAAAACTCAAATTACGCTGTATGACGGCCGTTCAGGCGAAGCATTTGACCGTAAGGTTACAGTCGGTGTGATGCACTATCTGAAACTGCACCACTTGGTTGACGAAAAAATGCACGCCCGTTCTACCGGTCCGTACAGTCTGGTTACCCAGCAGCCTCTGGGCGGTAAAGCTCAGTTCGGTGGCCAACGTTTCGGTGAGATGGAGGTTTGGGCATTGGAAGCATACGGTGCGGCATACACGCTGCAAGAGATGCTGACTGTGAAGTCTGACGACGTGAACGGCCGTACCAAAATGTACGAAAACATCGTCAAAGGCGAACACAAAATCGATGCCGGTATGCCTGAATCCTTCAACGTATTGGTTAAAGAGATTCGCTCACTGGGCTTGGATATCGATTTGGAACGCTACTAAACAGAAGTTTTCAGACGGCCTTTCAAGGTCGTCTGAAAAAGCGGTTTCAGAATAAGAATGAAGCAATCGGCATTTGGGCCGTCTGAAATCAAAAGTACCGTTTCCCAATATCGAAAATCCGCCATGCGGTAAAAATACTTCCTTCAAGGAGCAAAAATGAATTTGTTGAACTTATTTAATCCGTTGCAAACTGCCGGCATGGAAGAAGAGTTTGATGCCATCAAAATCGGTATTGCCTCTCCCGAAACCATCCGCTCATGGTCTTATGGCGAAGTTAAAAAACCTGAAACCATCAACTACCGTACGTTCAAACCTGAGCGCGACGGTCTGTTCTGCGCCAAAATCTTTGGCCCGGTCAAAGACTATGAATGTTTGTGCGGTAAATATAAACGCTTGAAATTTAAAGGCGTAACCTGTGAAAAATGTGGTGTAGAAGTGACCCTGTCCAAAGTACGCCGCGAACGCATGGGCCACATTGAATTGGCTGCACCAGTTGCCCATATTTGGTTCTTGAAATCCCTGCCTTCCCGCCTGGGTATGGTATTGGACATGACTTTGCGCGATATCGAACGCGTATTGTACTTTGAAGCATTTGTGGTAACCGATCCCGGCATGACTCCGTTGCAACGTCGTCAATTGCTGACTGAAGACGATTACTACAACAAACTGGACGAATACGGCGACGACTTCGATGCCAAAATGGGTGCAGAAGGTATCCGCGAATTGCTGCGCACCTTGGATATTACCGGTGAAATCGAAATCCTGCGTCAAGAGCTGGAATCTACCGGTTCTGACACCAAAATCAAAAAAATCGCCAAACGTTTGAAAGTATTGGAAGCCTTCCACCGTTCCGGTATGAAACTGGAATGGATGATTATGGATGTGCTGCCGGTATTACCACCTGATTTGCGTCCGTTGGTTCCATTGGATGGCGGTCGTTTTGCCACTTCCGATTTGAACGATTTGTACCGCCGCGTTATCAACCGTAACAACCGTTTGAAACGTCTGTTGGAACTGCATGCGCCTGACATCATCGTTCGTAATGAAAAACGTATGTTGCAAGAAGCAGTTGACTCTCTGTTGGATAACGGCCGTCGCGGTAAAGCCATGACCGGTGCCAACAAACGTCCGCTGAAATCATTGGCTGACATGATTAAAGGTAAAGGCGGCCGCTTCCGTCAAAACCTGCTGGGTAAACGTGTGGACTACTCTGGTCGTTCCGTGATTACCGTAGGCCCATACCTGCGTCTGCACCAATGTGGTCTGCCGAAAAAAATGGCTTTGGAACTGTTCAAACCATTCATTTTCCACAAATTGGAAAAACAAGGTTTGGCTTCTACCGTTAAAGCTGCGAAAAAATTGGTAGAACAAGAAGTACCTGAAGTATGGGATATTTTGGAAGAAGTAATCCGCGAACATCCGATTATGCTGAACCGTGCGCCAACCCTGCACCGTTTGGGTATTCAAGCGTTCGAACCTATCCTGATCGAAGGTAAAGCGATTCAGTTGCACCCATTGGTGTGTGCCGCATTTAACGCCGACTTTGACGGTGACCAAATGGCTGTACACGTTCCATTGAGCTTGGAAGCACAAATGGAAGCACGCACGCTGATGCTGGCTTCAAACAACGTATTGTCTCCTGCCAACGGCGAACCGATTATCGTACCTTCCCAAGACATCGTATTGGGCTTGTACTACATGACCCGCGACCGTATCAATGCCAAAGGTGAGGGCAGTCTGTTTGCTGATGTGAAAGAAGTGCATCGTGCATACCATACCAAACAGGTTGAGCTGGGTACGAAAATCACCGTACGTCTGCGCGAATGGGTGAAAAATGAAGCCGGCGAATTCGAGTCTGTCGTTACCCGCTACGAAACTACCGTTGGTCGTGCATTGTTGAGCGAAATCCTGCCTAAAGGCCTGCCGTTTGAATACATCAACAAAGCGCTGAAGAAAAAAGAAATTTCCAAGCTGATTAACGCATCGTTCCGTCTGTGCGGCTTACGCGATACGGTTATTTTCGCCGACCACTTGATGTACACCGGTTTCGGATTTGCAGCCAAAGGCGGTATTTCCATTGCTGTTGACGACATGGAAATTCCGAAAGAAAAAGCGGCCTTGTTGGCTGAAGCCAATGCCGAAGTTAAAGAAATCGAAGACCAATACCGTCAAGGTTTGGTAACCAACGGCGAACGTTACAACAAAGTAGTCGATATTTGGGGTCGTGCCGGCGATAAGATCGCTAAAGCGATGATGGACAACCTGTCCAAACAAAAAGTCATCGACCGTGACGGCAACGAAGTTGATCAAGAGTCCTTTAACTCTATTTACATGATGGCTGACTCTGGTGCCCGTGGTTCTGCGGCTCAGATTAAACAGTTGTCCGGTATGCGTGGTTTGATGGCAAAACCTGACGGCTCCATTATTGAAACGCCTATTACCTCCAACTTCCGCGAAGGTCTGACCGTATTGCAATACTTTATTGCGACCCACGGTGCACGTAAGGGTTTGGCGGATACCGCGTTGAAAACTGCAAACTCCGGTTACCTGACCCGTCGTTTGGTAGACGTAACCCAAGACTTGGTGGTTGTTGAAGACGATTGCGGTACTTCAGACGGCTTTGTGATGAAGGCAGTGGTACAAGGCGGTGATGTGATTGAAGCCTTGCGCGATCGTATTTTGGGCCGCGTTACTGCTTCTGATGTTGTCGATCCTTCGACTGGCGAGACTTTGGTTGAAGCCGGTACGTTGTTGACCGAGAAACTGGTAGATATGATCGACCAATCCGGTGTCGATGAAGTCAAAGTCCGTACTCCGATTACTTGTAAAACCCGTCATGGCCTGTGTGCACACTGTTATGGCCGCGACTTGGCACGCGGTAAACTGGTTAACGCTGGTGAGGCAGTTGGTGTGATTGCTGCACAATCCATTGGTGAACCAGGTACTCAGCTGACCATGCGTACGTTCCACATCGGTGGTGCGGCATCTCGTGCGGCAGCGGCCAGCCAAGTAGAAGCCAAATCCAACGGTACAGCACGTTTCAGCAGCCAAATGCGTTATGTTGCCAACAACAAAGGCGAGTTGGTTGTCATCGGCCGTTCTTGTGAAGTAGTGATTCACGACGATATCGGTCGCGAACGTGAACGTCACAAAGTACCTTACGGTGCAATCCTGCTGGTACAAGACGGCGAAGCCATTAAAGCCGGTCAAACTTTGGCAACTTGGGATCCGCATACCCGTCCGATGATCACCGAACACGCAGGTACGGTGAAATTCGAAAACGTGGAAGAGGGTGTTACCGTTGCGAAACAAACTGACGATGTCACCGGTTTGTCTACTCTGGTAGTGATTGACGGTAAACGTCGTTCCTCTAGTGCTTCTAAACTGTTGCGTCCGACTGTCAAACTGTTGGATGAAAACGGTCTGGAAATTTGCATCCCTGGTACGACTACCCCAGTTTCTATGGCATTCCCGGTCGGTGCGGTGATTACCATCCGTGAAGGTCAGGAAGTCGGTAAGGGTGATGTATTGGCGCGTATTCCGCAAGCGTCTTCTAAAACCCGCGATATTACCGGTGGTCTGCCACGCGTAGCCGAATTGTTTGAAGCACGCGTGCCGAAAGATGCAGGTATGTTGGCAGAAATTACAGGTACTGTTTCCTTCGGTAAAGAAACCAAAGGTAAACAGCGTCTGATTATTACCGACGTAGACGGTGTAGCATACGAAACCCTGATTTCTAAAGAGAAACAGATTTTGGTACACGACGGTCAAGTGGTAAACCGCGGTGAAACCATCGTAGACGGTGCCGTAGACCCACACGACATTCTGCGTCTGCAAGGTAT
The DNA here is from genome assembly GCF_001810105.1 of Neisseria sp. HMSC068C04. Taxonomy (NCBI): domain Bacteria; kingdom Pseudomonadati; phylum Pseudomonadota; class Betaproteobacteria; order Neisseriales; family Neisseriaceae; genus Neisseria; species Neisseria sp. HMSC068C04. Next base: position 4,024 of record NZ_KV799909.1, on the reverse strand, counting down.
CGAAGCATTGGCTCGCTACATTGTTCAAGAGGTGCAAGAGGTTTACCGCCTGCAAGGTGTGAAGATTTCCGATAAACACATCGAAGTCATCATCCGTCAAATGCTGCGTCGAGTGAACATTGTTGATTCCGGTGATACAGAGTTCATTACCGGTGAGCAAGTTGAGCGTGGCGATGTGATGCTTGCCAATGAAAAAGCCATGGCTGAAGACAAAGAGCCTGCACGTTATGAAAACGTGTTGCTGGGTATTACCAAAGCTTCCTTGTCTACAGACAGCTTCATTTCTGCGGCATCGTTCCAAGAAACAACACGCGTCTTGACAGAGGCCGCTATTATGGGCAAACAAGACGAGCTGCGCGGTTTGAAAGAGAACGTGATTGTCGGTCGTTTGATTCCTGCCGGTACAGGTTTAACCTATCACCGCAGCCGTCATCAACAATGGCAGCAAGCTGATCAAGAAACTTCTGAAACCGAAGCTTCAGACGAATAATCCCTTGGGATTATTGTGAAAATAAAACCGCAAGCCAGTCTTGCGGTTTTATTTTTTAGAGGACATAAAAGAGGGTGGAGTTTAAGGCCGTCTGAATAAATAAGGAAAGCAATGAAGAAAAAAATAAGTAGAGAACCAAATTGCGGACTTGTTTAAAATGCCAAAGGCCGTCTGAATCTTTCAGACGGCCTTTGTTTCCAAAATTTAGACATAAATTGGAAAACACCAAACTTTATCAGTCATTTGCTTGACTAAACCCTTGCAATAAAAATATAATTCCAATCTTGTCGACATGGTGTCGGCAAGTATTTAACTCAACAGGACGAGAAAATATGCCAACTATTAACCAATTGGTACGCAAAGGCCGTCAAAAGCCTGTGTACGTAAACAAAGTGCCTGCACTGGAAGCTTGCCCGCAAAAACGTGGCGTGTGCACCCGTGTATACACAACTACCCCTAAAAAACCTAACTCTGCATTGCGTAAAGTATGTAAAGTTCGCCTGACCAACGGTTTTGAAGTCATTTCATATATCGGCGGTGAAGGCCACAACCTGCAAGAGCACAGCGTCGTATTGATTCGCGGCGGTCGTGTAAAAGACTTGCCAGGTGTACGTTACCACACTGTACGCGGTTCTTTGGATACTGCAGGTGTTAAAGACCGTAAACAAGCCCGTTCTAAATACGGTGCTAAGCGTCCTAAATAATTATCGGGACTCAAATAGGCACGTCGGCCGCCTAAGCTGAACAACGGCCGAGTAAGTGAATACTCAATTGGGTATTCATGGGAATTGACCCAACTGAATAGATTAAAGGAAATTAAAATGCCAAGACGTAGAGAAGTCCCTAAGCGCGACGTACTGCCAGATCCTAAATTCGGCAGCGTTGAGCTGACTAAATTTATGAACGTATTGATGATTGACGGTAAAAAATCTGTTGCAGAACGTATCGTTTACGGTGCGCTGGAACAAATTGAGAAAAAAACCGGCAAAGTAGCAATCGAAGTATTTAACGAAGCCATTGCAAACGCCAAACCTATCGTGGAAGTGAAAAGCCGCCGTGTAGGTGGTGCAAACTACCAAGTTCCTGTTGAAGTTCGTCCTTCACGTCGTCTGGCTTTGGCAATGCGCTGGGTTCGCGACGCGGCCCGTAAACGTGGTGAGAAATCTATGGACCTGCGTTTGGCAGGCGAATTGATTGATGCGGCTGAAGGTCGTGGCGGTGCGTTGAAAAAACGTGAAGAAGTACACCGTATGGCTGAAGCTAACAAAGCATTCTCTCACTTCCGTTTCTAATATCGAAAGGCTAACAAAATGGCTCGTAAGACCCCTATCAGCCTGTATCGCAATATTGGTATTTCTGCCCATATTGACGCGGGTAAAACAACCACAACAGAACGTATTCTGTTCTATACAGGTTTGACTCACAAGTTGGGTGAGGTGCATGACGGCGCAGCAACTACCGACTACATGGAACAAGAGCAAGAGCGTGGTATTACCATTACTTCTGCTGCTGTGACTTCTTATTGGTCCGGTATGGCGAAACAGTTCCCTGAACACCGTTTCAACATCATCGATACCCCGGGACACGTTGACTTTACCGTAGAGGTAGAGCGTTCTATGCGTGTATTGGACGGTGCAGTAATGGTTTACTGTGCAGTAGGTGGTGTTCAACCTCAATCCGAAACCGTATGGCGTCAAGCCAACAAATACCAAGTTCCTCGCTTGGCATTTGTAAACAAAATGGACCGTCAAGGTGCCAACTTCTTCCGCGTTGTCGAGCAAATGAAAACCCGTTTGCGCGCAAACCCTGTACCTATCGTAATCCCGGTTGGTGCAGAAGATAGCTTCAGTGGTGTTGTTGATCTGCTGAAAATGAAATCTATCATCTGGAACGAAGCTGATAAAGGTACAACCTTTACCTATGGTGATATTCCTGCTGAGTTGGTTGAAACTGCTGAAGAATGGCGTCAAAACATGATTGAAGCCGCAGCAGAAGCCAGCGAAGAATTGATGGATAAATACTTGGGTGGTGAAGAGCTAACCGAAGAAGAAATCGTAGGCGCATTGCGTCAACGTACTTTGGCAGGTGAAATCCAACCAATGTTGTGTGGTTCTGCATTTAAAAACAAAGGTGTTCAACGTATGTTGGACGCAGTAGTAGAATTGTTGCCTGCTCCTACCGACATCCCTCCTGTTCAAGGTGTTAACCCTAACACTGAAGAAGCAGACAGCCGCCAAGCCAGCGATGAAGAGAAATTCTCTGCATTGGCGTTCAAAATGTTGAACGACAAATACGTTGGTCAGCTGACTTTCATCCGCGTTTACTCTGGTGTCGTGAAATCCGGTGATACCGTATTGAACTCTGTAAAAGGTACTCGTGAACGTATCGGTCGTTTGGTGCAAATGACTGCTGCGGACCGTACTGAAATTGAAGAAGTACGCGCTGGCGATATCGCCGCTGCTATCGGTCTGAAAGACGTTACTACCGGTGAAACCTTGTGCGCAGAAAGCGCGCCGATTATCTTGGAACGCATGGAATTCCCTGAGCCGGTAATCCATATTGCCGTTGAGCCGAAAACCAAAGCTGACCAAGAGAAAATGGGTATTGCCCTGAACCGTCTGGCTAAAGAAGACCCTTCTTTCCGTGTTCGTACAGACGAAGAATCCGGTCAAACCATTATTTCCGGTATGGGTGAATTGCACTTGGAAATTATTGTTGACCGTATGAAACGCGAATTCGGTGTGGAAGCTAACATTGGTGCGCCTCAAGTTGCATACCGTGAAACTATCCGCAAAGAAGTTGAAGCTGAATACAAACACGCTAAACAATCCGGTGGTAAAGGTCAATACGGTCACGTTGTGATCAAAATGGAACCTATGGAGCCGGGTGGTGCAGGTTACGAATTTATCGACGAAATTAAAGGTGGTGTGATTCCTCGCGAATTCATTCCTTCTGTCGATAAAGGTATCCGTGACACTCTGCCTAACGGTATCGTTGCAGGCTACCCAGTAGTTGACGTACGCGTACGTTTGATCTTCGGTTCTTCGCATGATGTCGACTCTTCACAACTAGCCTTTGAATTGGCAGCTTCTCAAGCCTTTAAAGAAGGTATGCGTAAAGCCAATCCGGCTCTGTTGGAACCAATCATGGCAGTTGAGGTGGAAACACCTGAAGAATACATGGGTGACGTAATGGGCGACTTGAACCGTCGTCGTGGCGTTGTATTGGGTATGGATGATGACGGTATCGGCGGTAAGAAAGTTCGCGCCGAAGTACCTCTGGCAGAAATGTTCGGTTACTCAACCGACCTGCGTTCTGCAACCCAAGGCCGCGCTACTTACTCCATGGAGTTCAAAAAATACGCTGAAGCTCCTGCTCACGTAGCTGCTGCTGTAACTGAAGCCCGCAAAGGCTAATCAGAAAAGGCCGTCTGAAACTGAAAATAAATTTTCAGACGGCCATTGTTCTTTAATCGATCTTTATATGTAAAGGAATTAGCTCATGGCTAAGGAAAAATTTGAACGTAGCAAACCG
>NZ_KV799908.1:0-9337 GCF_001810105.1 Neisseria sp. HMSC068C04 | reverse complement strand
CGGGCAAACAGGCGGACTTTGAAGAAACCCGGGTTGTCCTCGATATCTTCCACCAATACTTTTGCCTCTCTTAACGGATGTGTTGCCTGCAGCTCGTCGCTCGGGTCGGTCATTTCCGTTACCAGGGTATTGATCCAATTATTCAGTTCCAACTCAAGCATGCGGCGGTCTTTGGTGGTGCCGATGTTTTCACGCTGGATCAGTTTGAGGTAGTGCGCCAGGCGGGAGAGTAGGAAGACGTAAGGCAAACGGGCGTTGATGCGGCTGTTTGCGGTTGCTTCCTTGGTCTCATACAACGCAGGTTTCTGAGTCGAGTTGGCGGAGAAGAAGCAGGCGTAATCGCGGTTTTTATAGAAAGACAGCGGAACAAAGCCCAGATTGGCAAATTCGAATTCGCGGGTTTCCGGAATCAGGACTTCTGTCGGGATTTTCATTTGGTTGCCGGTGCCCAGGTCGTACATGTGAATAGGCAAATCTTCAATCAAGCCGCCGGCCTGCGGGCCACGAATTTGGACGCACCAACCATTATTGATGAAGCTGCGCACCATATTGGCGGCAAAAGCGAATGATGCATTTGCCCACAGATAGCGGTTATGTTCCGTACCTTTTACCTGTTCTTCGTAATTGAAGCTGCGGACAGGCACGGTGTCGCTACCGTACGGCAGACGGGCGAGGAAGCGGGGAAGGGTCAAGCCGATATAGCGTGCATCGTCTGTTTCGCGGAAGCTTTTCCATTTGATGTATTCGGCACGGTCCATATAGTTGGCCAAATCTTGGATGGCGGCCACTTCTTCCATGCTTTCTTTGCCGAAGAAAGATGCACCGACCGAGCCGATAAATGGCATATGCGCAGAAGCGGAAACACGCGAGATATTGCGCAGCAAAGCCATATCTTGAGGGCTGCGGTCAAATTCGTAGTTTGAAATCACAGCACCGATAGGTTCGCCGCCCGGGGTGTCGTATTCGTTGCTGTACGTGTGGCGGTACAGTCCGCTTTGCACGATTTCAGGCGCATCTTCAAAGTCTTGAATCAAATCCTCTTTGGAAACATCAAGAATTTCAATTTTGACATTGTGACGGAAGTCGGTTCGGTCGACCAAGAATTTCAAACCGCGCCATGCGGATTCGATTTTTTGAAATTCTTCGTTATGGAGGATTTCATCCAGTTGACGGCTGAGTTGTTCGTCGATACGGGCAATGTGGTAATCGAGCAGGCTTTTGTCCAGGCGTTCCACTTTTTGGGAAGAGTCTTGGATCATTTTCATGAAGACGCTGACGGCTGCGGCGATACGTTCGTCGGCAGAGGCTTCCGACATTTTCTCGGCACTTTGGAATTGCTCGATATCGATGACGGAGTCAACGGCGTTCAGATTGATTTTTTTACACAGATCTTCATAAACGCTGTTTGTGCTTTCTTGTTCGATAACTGTAGTTTGGGCTTGGGCCTTTTGGCTTTTTTGCATATTTGAATCCTTACGGGTATTTCAGACGGCCTTTGATGTTACTTATTATTGATAGGTGCGATTTTTTCAAGACGGTCGCGCAGTTCGGCAGACAGGTTTTCGTCACGCAGAATGGTTTCCAATTCGCGACGGAAAGCAGAGTCGTCCAATAAGTTGGATTTCAAATCGCGAAGCAGGTTGCGCATAGCCAGTAAGGCACGCAATTCCGGCACATTCTGGGCAATTTGCTCCGGATGGAAGTCGCGCATGGATTTGAAATCCAAATTCACATTCATTTCGCCGCCGGCAGGAGAGAGTGTGTTTTTGACGGTCAGATTGGCTTTAGGATTGAAATCGGATAATACTGAATCAAAGTTGTTTTTGTTAATATTGACTTTTTCTTTTTCGGCAAGGTCGCGTTTATCTTGGCCGTTGCTGTAATCGCCGGTTACTAAAAGCTTAAGCGGTAACTCAACCTTTTTTTGTGCGCCGCCGGTATGCAAGTCCAATTTAATATTGATACGGGAAGGCGGAACTTCGTTTTGAAAACTTTTGCTCACGATGAAATTTATCCTTTTTTGATAGATTAAATGACACTTATGTCATTTTTTCAAATAAAATGCAAGGTATGGGGTCAGGAAATATCCTGATTGGTTAGTATAAATGTTAGACAGATAGCTTGTCTATCGTATTCAAATTTACCGGAAAAAGGTTTTTCAGTGAAATTTCACAAGCCGTTATGGGAAGAGGGGGTACTCCTATCGCCTCAACATTTTCAACAACAAGACAAATTCAATAATCATATGCATGCCCTGTTAATGAGAATGATGGGGGATTTTAGATGGGGCTGTTTTCAATGTGAATTTGACCGTCAGGCATTAGAAGTTGGAAAAATCAAATTAGATACACTTCAGGCATGCTTGCCGGATGGTACCTTAGTTGATTTGCAGGCCGGCGGACGCCACGTCAATGTGCGCAATATTGAAGGTCTGCCTTTACAGCAACGAAATGTTGTATTGTTGGCACTGCCCGTCTATCAGGCACATGTTTCAAACTTGGTGGATGAGGATGAAACCAAAGATACGCCCAAGCGCTTTGTTAAGAGCTTTGAGAAGGTGGAGGATATTTTCTCTACCGAAGAAACAGAGTTTGCGGTGGAGGGATTGAATCTCACTATTCGTTTCGATTTTGAACAAAATGACGACTATATTACCTGTCCTATCGGTGCAATAGAGAAAGATGAGACGGGCGCTTTTGTTTGGGCTAAAAACTATATCCCGCCATTGTTATCCATAACAGGGTCGGAAACTTTATTCTCTTGTCTTAACCGCATTACTTTGATGGTATTATCCCGTATAGAGAATTTGTCTGTCCGCCGCCGCTCTCGGAGCGAAAGTGTCGTTGATTTTTCAGTTTCCGATTCGATGCTGTTTTGGTTTCTGCATGGCTTAAATACCATTTATCCGGAATTGAAGCACCTGAATGATTACCCGCAGAAACATCCGGAAGAGTTTTATAAACTTTTGGTACGCCTGCTGGGGATGCTGTATACCTTTAGAGCCAACGAGTCCGTTAAAGAAATAGACTCATATGATCACTTTGATTTGTTTGGAACATTCAACCGTTTGGAACAAAAGATCCGTGATTTGCTGGATGAGGTTATTCCTTCCCCTGTGATCGAATTGTCACTGGAGCATCTGAAATCGACGCATTGGCGCGCCCAGATATTTGATGACCGAATCAATGCTGATGCAGAGTTTTATCTTTCCGCCCATTCCGACTCCGTCGACTTCTTGGAATTGCAAAAACAGTTGCCTTTGGTCAGCAAAATTGGTGCGCCCGATGATGTGGAGCGGGTAATTAATACGGCAGTGGTCGGCGTACCTTTACATTACCTCCATCAAACTCCGCCGGGCCTGCCTTTTAGAATGGACAATGTGTATTTTAGGTTGGATAAACGGCATGTCGCGTTTGATAGGATGATGCAGTCCCAAGTATGCAGCATTTATGTTCCGGCCTCTATTTCTGATTTACATTTAAGCTTATTTGCAGTAGTGAGTATTTAATATGAATAACCAACCCTTAATTAGAACCGTTTTGAGAGATACTGCTTTGGCGGTATCCGCATTATCTGCCGGCTTTACACCTGACCATTCCGAATCATGGTATGCTCATTGCAAAAATCTGATTCAGGATTTAAAGACCAAATTAGCCGGGCTTGGATGGAAAGAGGCGGATATTGAAGAAGTTTCCTATGCCCAATGCGCCCTTTTGGATGAGGTCGCACTGCGCACGCTGAAAGGTAACGACAGGGAAGTATGGGAAAGAAACCCTATGCAGGTTTGTTTTTTCCAATCATATAATGCAGGGGATATCCTGTGTGACCGAATCGAATCTTTGTGTAAAAACCACAAGGATGCCAGCCCCTTGGTGGCGGAAACCTATCTGAGTGTGATTAATTTGGGCTTCAGGGGCCGATATGTTCTGGATGAAGATGCATTGCACACCGTACAGGAACAGTTGAAAAAAATCACACCTGCCTTCCCAAGCAATGCCGTATCGGAAGACGGTAAGTTGTTTTATATAGATCAAAAGGGAACGCCGCTGAAAAAAGCATTCAGCCTCCGTCCTGCCTGGCTGCTTGTAGGAAGCATTGTTGTGGCAACGGTTGCATACTTTGCATTTAGATATTATCTGGATGGTTTGGTTGAGCAAATACAAGCATTGTAATTTCAAGTGTTTATATAATGACTTATCGGAAAATTTCAGTTCTGGCGACCCTGGCTGTTTTTGAGCTCGTTTTGCTGTATGTATTCGCAGTATATTGGCAGACAGGTTGGATAATCAAAGGCTGTGCTTGGGCATTGTCCGTTGTGGCGGCCTTTTATTATTGGCGTTTTTATCTAAAGAAAAAACGCGAACAAATCAATACGGATTTTTGGAAGAAAATCTCAGAAGAATTGGATTCCAACGGAGATTTGGGCTGCTATACCATTCGTCTGCATGACTCTTCTGTGCCGAGAAAGTTGGTGGAGAGGGTAAATGAAACCGTCTATATCAATATGTCGGGTTCGGAAAATCTGCATCCTGTCGTTTCCAATTTGCTTGAAAATACAGCCCATAAGTATGTTTCTGTGAGCCTGGAGCTGTGGCTTTCTCCGGCGGAAAATACTGATATTGCGACCACTTTGCGCACATGGTTGCGTAATATACTTTTTCTGCAGAAGAGCACGGGTTTGACTATCCCGGTGCACTGGTTGATTCAAACGCCGGTGTCTTTTTTGTTTGATAGAAAAAACAGCCATTCTGTTTTTTCTATCATCAATAAGAAAGAACACAACCGTCTGCAGATAAACGAATTCTTAAAGAATCTGAAAAACGCCCTGTCCCTTAAATTCCTGCATGACAACAATGCCCAGTATAGCCATCAATATGTTTATCTGATGGAGGCGCTGAATTTTTTAGAAGAAAAATTCTTAAAAAATACAGATAGCGGATGGGAGTATGTGGACATATGCAGTTTAAGCCTTGCCGATTGCGGAAATTTTCAAAATACATCTGAATGGGCCGCTTATCTGATAAAAAATACAGATGGTCTTATTCCGTCGGCAAAAAGCGTTCAACATGATTCGGCAAGATACATCCTATCCGAATATCTGGATAAATATGCCGTTTATCATAGAAATCATATTTCAGATATGATTTTTAAGGTATTATTCATTGGTGTTGCCGGTTTTTTTCTGGCTGCGTCGTTTTCAACTGTCAACAACAGCCGTTTGTTGGAACAAATCGGCACGCATATAGCGGACTTCCGTATGGAAACGGATAAAGCCGAACAGGATAAAAAAATAGGGCTGTTGAAGCAGGACTTGAAATTGCTTGAAGGATACCGTGATCACGGCGTTCCTGCATATTTGGGTTTAGGACTGTATCGTGCACAGGCTTATATCCCCAAATTAAAAGCCTTAATCCCTGCCGAAGTTCCTAAAGCGCCCGAGCCTGTCAAAAAGCCGGAGCCGGTGGTTCTTACCCTGGACAGTTTGGCACTCTTTGAAACCGGCCAGTTTGAATTAAAAAATAATGCCAATAAAGCATTGATTGGCGTATTGAAGGCAATTGAATCACATCCTGATACCCAAATTTTAGTTGAAGGCCATACCGATAATGTCGGAAATCCTGTTTCCAATCAGCAGTTGTCAGAAAAACGGGCCCAATCCGTCAAAGACTGGTTGGTAATTTCTTCCAATGTCCCGGAGGGCAGGTTTGAAGTCAAAGGTTTTGGCGATACCAAACCGATTGCAGACAATCAGACAGAAGACGGTAAGGCCAAGAACCGTAGGGTTGAGATTATCCTTATTCCCTCGGCAACACAGTAATTCAATGTAGCACAAGTTGCTTTAAGCCTTAAAACTTAAAGCGTTTTTAATAAAACTAAGGAGTAAAAATATGGCAATTCCTGCTTATATGTGGCTGAAAGACGATGGCGGTTCCGCTATTAAAGGTTCCGTTGACGTTAACGGCCGTGAAGACAGTGTTGAGATCGTTGAGTTCGAACACAATGTCCGCATTCCTACAGATGCCAACACCGGCAAACTGACAGGTACTCGCGTTCATGAACCTATCGTATTGTACAAAGAATACGATGCGTCTTCTCCATACTTGTACAAAGCCGTAACCACCGGTCAAACTTTAAAAGAAGTAGAAATCAAGTGGTATCAAATTGATGCATCCGGTCAAGAGAAAGAGTACTTCAATACCAAACTGGACAACGTTAAAGTTGTCGCAGTAGGTCCTGTAATGCACAACATCAAAGACCCTGCACGCGAGCGTTACAACCACTTGGAACGCGTTGAATTGCGCTACGAAAAAATCACTTGGACTTATAAAGACGGCAACATCATTCATTCCGACAGCTGGAACGAAAGCCGCGCTTAATCATCCACATAAAGTGCTGCCTGATAAAGGTAGCACTTTTTTATAACACATTTTTACATCAGGGATATCAAATGTCTGCACATGATCAAGCCTTATTATTACGTCGTCTGAATACGCATTGCCAACAGGCAATGGAAGCCGCCGCCGGTTTATGTCAAACACGGGGTCATGCCGAAATTACGGTTGACCATTTGTTTATCAAGCTATTGGAATTAGGGGATGGCGATGTCGGCGCCTTATTGAGACGTTACGAAATTGATTCGGAAAACATCTGGAACCCTTTGCTGGACACGATGGACAAACTGCCGCGCAATGTCCGCGGTAATCCTTCACTGTCCAAATCACTGGTCAGCCTATTGTCAGATGCATGGCTGCTGGCAAGTGACGAAGGCGCATCGGAAATCCGTTCCGCTTATCTGTATCAGGCATTGTTGAAATCCCCTTACCGTCTGATGACGCAGGATGCATGGCCGCTGTTGAGTCTGACGGAAACCCAAATAGGCCGTCTGAAAACATGGTTGGATGAAGTCTCAATCGAAGGCACCAACAATACGTTTGCCCAAACTTCTGCCGAAGAAGGCCAGGACGGCACTCAGGCCGAATCCAAATCACAACCGGTTAAAGCAACCGGACAAAATGATGCATTGGCGCGCTTTACCGTCAACCTGACTGAAAAAGCAGCCCAAGGCGGCATCGACCCCGTATTTGGCCGCGAAACAGAAATCCGCCAAATGATGGATATTTTATCGCGCCGCCGTAAAAACAATCCGATTTTGGTCGGCGAGCCGGGTGTCGGCAAAACCGCACTGGTAGAAGGCCTGGCCTTGAAAATCGCCTCGGGCGAAGTGCCTAAAATATTAGAAAATACACAGGTATTGGTCTTGGATTTAGGCCTGCTGCAGGCAGGTGCGGGCGTCAAAGGCGAATTTGAACAACGCCTGCGTAACGTGATTGAAGCCGTTCAAAATTCCGAAGAACCCATCTTATTGTTTATTGACGAAGCACATACGTTAATCGGTGCCGGCAACAGCGCCGGTGGCGCAGATGCCGCCAACCTCTTAAAACCGGCCTTGGCACGAGGCGAATTGCGCACCATTGCCGCCACAACCTGGAGCGAATACAAACAATATTTTGAAAAAGATGCCGCATTGGAGCGCCGTTTCCAAATGGTCAAAGTAGAAGAGCCCGATGACGAATCCGCCTTCACCATGCTGCGCGGCTTGAAACAGCGTTATGCCGCTTATCATAAAGTCCATATTCAGGATTCCGCAGTCATCGCGGCCGTGCAACTCTCCAGAAAATACATCACCGGCCGCCAACTGCCCGACAAAGCAGTAGACTTGTTGGATACGGCCGCCGCCCGCGTCCGCATGAGCTTGGATACCGTTCCCCATATCTTCGGCTTGATGGAAGCACAGGCCTCCTCGCTGCAACGGGAATTGGAAGCATTGGATGCCGACAAACAATTGGGCCGTCTGAATGCATCGCAAGAAGAAAACATCCGACAAGTCGAGCAGGAAATTGCCCAGCTGAACGAACAACGCGAAGAAATGAACCGTCGCTATCAGGAAGAAAAACAATTGGCGGACGAAATCCAATCCTTAATGGAAGCCGCCAAAAATATAGAATTGACTTCCGAAGAGCGGGAAGCCGCACAAAAAAGCCTGACCAAGAAACAGCAACAGCTGGATGCCGTCGTCGCAGGCAAACCGCTGATTTTTACCAGCGTCGATGAAACCGTGATTGCCGACATTATCGCCGACTGGACAGGCGTACCCGCAGGCAGCGTACTCAAAGACGAACTGGCCAACCTGCTGCAGCTCGAAAGCCTGCTTGAGCAACGCGTAGTCGGACAAAGCGAAGCCATCCATGCGATTGCGCAAAGTTTAAGGGCCGCCAAAGCCGGCCTGAAAACCAACGACTCCCCGTTGGGTGTATTCCTGTTGAGCGGCCCATCCGGTGTCGGCAAAACAGAAACCGCCCTAGCATTGGCAGACGCACTCTTCGGCGGTGAAAAATCACTGATTACCATCAACCTGTCCGAATACCGTGAAGCACACACCGTTTCCCAACTTAAAGGCTCGCCTCCGGGTTATGTCGGCTATGGCGAAGGTGGCGTATTGACCGAGGCCGTACGTCAAAAACCATACAGCGTCGTATTGCTGGACGAAGTCGAAAAAGCCCATAAAGACATCCTCAACCTCTTCTACCAAGTCTTCGACAAAGGCATGATGCGTGACGGCGAAGGCCGGGAAATCGACTTCAAAAACACAGTTATCCTGATGACTTCTAACTTGGGCGCAAACGAACTGACCCAGTTGCTGAAACCACAAGAGCCAGAAGAGGCAGAAGAGGCAGAAGAAGCCGCAGCAGAAGAAAACCAAGAAGCAAACGGACAAGAACAGATCGCCGATACCGAAGTAGAACTTTCTGCACAAATGCCGGAAACCTCCCCTGAGCACACCGAAGTTTCAGACGGCCTTGCCGAAGCCGAAGAAGCACCCGAATACAGCTTGGAAGAACTGGCGGAAGCCATCCGACCGATACTGACAGACCACTTCCAGGCCGCATTGTTGGCACGTATGCAGGTCGTTCCTTACCGTCCGTTGGAAAAAGAAGCATTGGCCCAAATCGTCAGATTGAAGTTGGATAAAATAGCAGACCGGCTATATGAAGCCCATCAAACGCGCCTCAGCTACAGTGAGGATTTTGCGGCGCTGTTGGCCGATTCCTGTACGACCGGCGACAGCGGTGCGCGTAACATCGATCACCTGCTGAACCGTCAGGTGATGCCGGCGATAGCCCAAAGCTTTTTACAATGGCAGCAGACAGCGGGCCATATGCCGGAGCGAGCGAGCTTGGAAGTTGGAGAAGAAGGCATAGACGTCTTGTTTGAATAAGGCGGATTAAAGGCCGTCTGAAGGGGAGCCGCCGGGGTTGGGTACCTTTCAGACGGCCTT